>DFYN01000039.1 GCA_002383615.1 Anaerolineaceae bacterium UBA4081 | reverse complement strand
ATCCAGGTGCGCCGGGTGATCCTGACGGATGATGCCCCGGTGGCATACCTGATCGATGTGCTGCCTGAAAATCTGCTGAACCCCGAAATTTTAAATGCTAAATTCACGGGCTCTGTCCTGGATTTATTGATCAATTTAGGAGATCCCGCATTATCCATCTCAAAAACAGAGATCAGTGCCATCCATGCGCCGGCAGATGTCGCCAAGGCTTTGGATATTCAACGCGGCGATACCCTCTTGTTATTAAAAGCCCTGCTATATGATGAGGAAGGAGACCCTATCGATTATTCCCACAGTTATTTCCTGCCAGGCTATTTCCGCCTGCATATTATTCGTAAAATAGGTGGTGTCAGCACGCAATAAGCACCCCTCTTAATAAACCAACCTTATAGATTAAAAGGAGTAAACAAAATGCGTAGTTTTTTAGGTCGTGACATTCTTTCTTTGAAGGATTTCGAACGAAATGAGTTTTTCCGGATTTTTGAAATCGCCGAAAAACTCGAACCCATTGCACGGAATCGACAGAATTCCGATATGCTGAAGGAAAAAACCCTGGTTACAGCGTTCTATCAGCCCAGCACCCGCACCCGTCTGGCGCACGAAGCCGGCATGATCCGCCTTGGCGGCCAGGTGACCGGTTTTGCCGACGCAAAAATGACCCGCGCTGGTGACTTCTACCAGGAATCGATCAAAGATACCGTCAAAATGCTTGAGTTCTATGGTGATGTGATCGTCATGCGCCACTTCCAGCAAGGCGCCCCCCACGAAGCCGCCAAATGGGCAAGCATTCCGATCATCAACGGCGGTGACGGCTGGGGCGAGCACCCCACCCAGATCCTGACCGATCTTTACACCGTTCTGCGTGAAAAAGGTCACCTGGATGGCTTGCGCTGGCTGGCTGTTGGCGATATGCGCATGCGCACCATGCACTCGCTCGCCTATGGTCTCTCCCAGTTCGACTGCCCGGTCACCTTTGTTTCCCCACCCGAGATGTCCCTGACCGATGAATTCAAGAAAGATCTTGAAAATTACAGCCTGGACTACAAAGAAGCAGAGCATGTCGAACAGGCGATTGCCGACGCAGATGTGATCCTGGTCGAGCCGGTTGTTCAGCCCGACTACACCAAATCCCGCGACGAGCGCGATGGCGACGTAGGCATGACCCCCGCCAACTACAAGATCACCCGCGAGCTGCTTTCCAGCAAAGCAAAATCCGATGCTATCCTGCTGCATTCACTGCCCCGCATGGACGAGATTCCTCCCGATGTGGACATCACCAAGTGGTCCCGCTATTGGCAGGAAGCTTTCAATGGTGTTGTGATGCGCATGGCACTGCTGGCAGCCATTCTTGGTAAAATGGAGTAATTCCACCATTCAAACTTTCAAAGCAGCCATCCCTCAAACACATGGGGGATGGCGCTTTAGACAAATCAAAGGAGTTTAAAGATGCAAACAGGATTAAGAGGTCGTGATTTCATCAGCGATCTGGACTTTAGCAAAGAGGAAATTGAAACCGTTCTGGATCTGGCATTCGATNNTTCTTCTCCAGCACCCGCACCCGCTGCAGCTTCGAAGCAGGCATGGCTCAACTGGGCGGACATGCAGCCTTTATCGAATCAAAATCAACCCAGATCTCCCACGGCGACACCGAAAAAGAAATTGGTGATATCCTTGGGCGTTACTTCGATGGCATCGCCATCCGCCACTGCGACTACGGCATCGGCAACCGCTATCTCAACCTCGTTGCCGAAGCTGCCCGAGCCCCCATTCTCAACATGCAATGCGACGTCTATCACCCCCATCAATGCCTGGCAGACCTGATGACCATCTGGGAGAAAAAAGGACGTAACCTGCGCGGCAAGAAAATCGTCGTTTCCTGGGCATATGCAGCTTCCTATGCCAAACCGATGTCCGTGCCCCAATCCCTGATCCTCCAGATGCCCCGCTTTGGGTTGGATGTCACCCTGGCGCACCCGCCAGAGTTCGAATTGATGCCCGATATCATGGAACAGGCACGCGAACAGGCACGAAAGTATAAGACCGGCTTCGAAGTCGTGGACAGCATGGAAGAAGGCTTCAAGGATGCCGATATCGTCTATGCCAAATCCTGGGGTCCATTGGTCACCACCAGTGATCCCGACGAAATCAAGAAAGTGACCCAGAAGTACGAAAGCTGGATCACCGATGAGCGCAAGATGGCTCTGGCAAAAGAAGATTCCATCTACATGCACCCCCTGCCAGCCGACCGCAACATCGAAGTGACCGATGGCGTGATTGACGGTCCGCATTCTGTCGTATTTGACGAAGCAGAAAACCGCTTACACGCACAAAAAGCCGTCATGGCTCTGACCATGTCATAATCAAAACTATCAAATATAGAAAATTAATTACAGGAGTTTACAAGTATGGAAAAGAAAGGTGTTGCAGTCGTTGCCGTTGGTGGTAACGCCTTAATTAAAGACAAAGCCCATCAAACCGTGCAGGACCAATATGCGTGCGCCAAAGATACCATGACCCACATCGTCGACATGATCGAGATGGGGTGGGAAGTGGTCATCACACATGGAAACGGTCCCCAGGTTGGGTTCATCCTGCGCCGTTCCGAGCTTTCAAAGGGCGTCCTGCACGAGATTCCGCTGGATTACTGCGGTGCGGATACCCAGGGCGCCATTGGCTACATGTTCCAGATGGCTCTCCACAATGAATTTAAAAAACGCGGTATGGACAAAGTTGCTGCCACCGTGGTCACCCAGACCGTTGTGGATAAAACCGATCCCGCCTTCATTCACCCCACCAAACCAATTGGCAGCTTTATGGATGAGNNTGGCGCCGCGTGGTGCCATCTCCACGACCGATCGAGATCGTGGAAGCACCCGCCATCAACAGCCTGACCAAAGCGGGCATTAGCGTGGTAGCTGTTGGCGGTGGCGGTATCCCCGTCATTCGGCGCGATGACGGCAGCCTGGAAGGTGTTGAAGCCGTGATCGATAAGGACTTCGGTTCAGCCCTGATGGCAAATCTGATCAATGCTGACCTGTTCGTCATCAGCACCGCTGTCGAAAAGGTTGCGCTGAACTTCAACACACCGGACGAGGTTTACCTCGATTCAATGACCGTTGCGGAAGCTAAGCAATACATCGAAGAAGGTCACTTCGCACCCGGCAGCATGCTGCCCAAGGTTCAGGCGATTATCCAATTCCTGGAAAGTGGCGGTAAGAAAGCCCTGATCACCGACCCCGAACACATCGGTGAAGCCCTGCGCGGCGAAACAGGCACCTGGATTCTTCCCTAACACACACGAGATTTGGGCTGTTATCATCACGATAACAGCCCTTTTCAAAATCATTCATTAAATCAAGGGAAAAGCTTATGAAACACAAATTTTCACATTTCACCTGCTCGCTCTGCGGGACGGATTATGGACCGGAAGAGGTCACCTATACCTGCCCCAAAGACGGCGGTAACCTGGACGTGATCCTGAACTATGACGAAATCAAGAAACAATACTCAGCCGATAAGTTCATGGACGTGCCCGAAGCATCCCTGTGGCGCTACCGCGCCCTCCTGCCCGTGGAGGATCCGGGTGGATACGGCACCCCCCTGCATCGTGCTGGCTGGACCCCCGTCTACAAACCCACTCGACTGGCAAAAAAGCTGGGTCTGAACGATTTATGGGTGAAAGACGAAAGCCCTAATCCCACAGCCTCATTCAAAGACCGCGCCAGCGCCATCGTTGTCGCCCGTGCGATCCAGATTGGCGCTGAAGTGACCGTTGCTGCCTCAACCGGCAACGCCGGAGCCGCCCTGGCTGGAATGGCAGCTGCGGCAGGCACACAGGCTGTGATCTTTGCCCCAAAGACAGCGCCGCCTGCCAAAATTGCCCAGTTAATTGTATTTGGCGCCAAGGTGCTGCTGGTGGATGGAAATTACGACCAGGCATTTGATCTCAGCATTCAAGCCACAGAAGCCTTTGGCTGGTATAACCGCAACACAGGCTTCAACCCTTTCACAGCGGAGGGCAAGAAAACCGCAGGCTTTGAGATTTGGGAACAGGTTGTTCGCAACCAGCCTAAAAACAGCAAACCCCTGACCGTCTTCATCCCGGTGGGTGATGGCAACATCATCTCAGGTGTGCACAAAGGTTTCAAAGACCTGTTTGCCCTGGGTTGGATGGCGCAAATGCCGCGCATCATTGGCGTCCAATCCGAAGGCTCGGCAGCCATCGCCAACACCTTTGCAAGGGGCGATGAAGATATTCAACCCGTCCAGGCGACCACACTGGCAGACAGCATCTCCGTGGACCTGCCGCGAGACGGTGTGCGCGCTGTGCGGGCGGCTCGTGAAACTGGCGGTGTGTATCTAACCGTACCGGATGAAATGATCCTTGCAGCCATTGCCGAGCTCGGACAGGTCGGTATTTTTGCCGAACCTGCCGCGTCCACTGCCTACGCNNACAGGCAGCGGACTCAAAGATGTCAAAGCCGCTATGCAAGCCGTCTCTGCTGCACCCATAATTGAACCCACCTTAGACGCAGTCAAAAAGGTATTGGGATGAAAAAACCGACCTTCACTGTCATTGCACCCATCTACAATGAGCTTGAAAATATCCCTGAGCTCTATCCCCGCATCCGGGACGTGATGGACCAGACCGGGGAGCCCTGGGAATTAATCCTGGTGGATGATGGGTCAAGCGATGGATCAACCGAGGTCATTCGAAAACTGGCGGAGAACGACAGCCGCGTCCGTCCAGTGATCTTTGCCCGCAATTTTGGGCACCAGATCGCCGTCACAGCGGGTGTGGATTATAGCCGCGGAGAAGCCGTCGTGATCATTGACGCTGACCTGCAGGATCCGCCCGAGGTCATCTTGGATCTGATTGCGAAATGGCGTGAGGGATTTGAAGTGGTGTATGCCGTGCGCGAGGAACGCGAGGGTGAAACCTGGTTCAAAAAGACCACTGCGGCGCTATTTTACCGCCTGATCCATGCCATCACCAATGTCAATATCCCCCTCGATACAGGTGATTTCCGCTTGATGGACCAAAAAGTGGTTGCGGTGATGAAACAAATGCGGGAAAAGCACCGCTTCTTGCGGGGAATGTCTGCCTGGGTAGGCTTCAAACAAGTTGGTGTCAACTATAAGCGCAAACCACGGTATGCAGGCACATCCAAATATCCGCTCAAGAAGATGATCCAGTTTGCCCTGAACGCCATCACCAGTTTTTCCTATTTTCCGCTCCAGCTGGCCACCTACATTGGCTTTATTGCAGCAGGGTTGAGCGTAGTAGCAATCCCGATCATCATCATCCTGCGCCTGACCACCGGCACCGCACTGCTGGGACAGGCGACCACCCTGGTGATGGTCCTCTTCCTTGGCGGCGTCCAGCTCATCAGCCTGGGAATCATCGGCGAATATATCGGCCGCATCTATGATGAATCAAAAAACCGGCCTCTCTACATCGTGGCAGAGGCGCCTGAAGACGAGAATCTGCCAGAATGCTAACTGCGGCAGAGTTTCAGTACACATTGACAAAAATTAAAGATATAATCAAACACGATTTGTCTGACAAATAACTACGGAGGCTCTTAATGTCAACTATTGATCTAACCATGTATCCCGATCGCCTCGAACGCACCGTGCAACGTGCGCGCGAACGCAATATCATCATCCCCACCTTTAAAGAAATGCTCAATCCTGAGCTGGTTCCTGACAAGATCAAAGAGGAACTGAAAGGGATTGGCCTGTGGGATCTGCATCCACGCAACCTCTTCCGCATCACCTGGCACAACGAACCCAAACCCAGCGGTGGGCTGTATGGCGGCTTGAATTACCTGGAGTTCCCCCAAAGCCTGACCGGCACACCTGCACGCATCATTGCCCTGGTTGGCAAGTGGTTCCCCACCGGCGCACACAAAGTTGGTGCAGCCTTTGGCTGCCTGGTGCCCCGCCTGGTGACCGGGCAATTTGATCCCACACAGCAAAAAGCTGTCTGGCCCTCCACCGGCAACTACTGCCGCGGCGGCGCCTACGACTCAGCCCTGCTTGCCTGTGAATCGATCGCCATTCTCCCGGAAGGGATGAGCAAAGAGCGCTTTGAGTGGCTGGCAAGCATTGCAGGCGAAACCATCAAAACACCCGGTTCCGAATCAAATGTCAAAGAAATTTTTGATAAATGCTGGGAATTGAGAAAATCCGGACAGGATTTGATGATCTTCAACCAGTTTGATGAATTTGGCAACTACCTCTGGCACTACACAATGACCGGTCGCGCGTTTGAAGAGCTGGTTGAACAGCTGGCTGGACCCAATGATGAATATCGTGGTATGGTGTCAGCCACAGGCTCCGCCGGCACGATCGCCAGCGGCGACTATATGAAACAGAAATTCCCCGCCAGTTTCATCGGCGCATCAGAAGCCGTGCAGTGCCCAACGCTCTATAACAACGGCTTTGGCGCACATCGCATCGAGGGAATTGGCGATAAACACGTGCCCTGGGTCCACAACTCGAAGAATACGGACTACGTGGTTGCGATTGATGACAACGCCGTCGTCAACCTGGCACGCCTGTTCAATGAACCCGAAGGCCGTGCCCACCTGGTAAAAACCGGTGTTCCCGCAGAAGTGGTCGAAAACCTCGATCTGCTCGGTTTCTCCGGCATTTCCAATGTCCTTTCCGCCATCAAGATCGCCAAATACCAGGAACTGACTGAAAATGATATCGTCCTGACCGTGCTGACCGACTCGATGGAACTCTATCAGAGCCGCCTGGATGAAATGCACGAAGAAGTTGGCGAATATACTGAGAAAAACGCTGCCGTCGATGACGCCCGCTGGCTCAAGGGCATCGGCACCGACTACCTCGAAGACCTGACCTACAGGGGCAAACAGCGCATTCACAACCTAAAGTATTACACCTGGGTTGAACAGCAGGGTAAAACCTATGAAGAAATCCAGGCACAGTGGTATCAGAAGGATTACTGGACCAAGGTTCAGGAACAAATCCCGGAAATTGATGCCAAGATTGAAGAGTTCAACGCCAAAGTTGGGCTGCTGTAATCAAATTTCCCCCTGATTATCATACAGGCTCCCGGGATGGTTTTCCACTCCGGGAGCTTTTTGTATTGATACCCCAGAAAATCAGGTTATAAAGTCAACTAATGATACAATTGCGGGAATATGAAACTTTCCAGGCGAACACAGGGCTATCTCATTATTACGTTATGCTACATTACCGCGGCATTGGTGGCGATCCAGGTTTACCAGTCCCTCTCAACTGCGCCCTGGCTTTCCCTGCTGATTGCAGACATCGCCGCAACGCTGTTCATCTACCTCACCAGCCTGGTGCTCAATAATGCTTCAGTATATGATCCCTACTGGAGCGTGCAGCCGCCCCTCATTCTGGGGTTAACGCTTTTCTTACTGAGCGACATGGATCTCGGTTCCATTTTGCTGGTAGGTGCGGTGGCTTTTTGGGGCACACGCCTGTCCATCAACTGGATGCTCACCTTTGATGGGCTTCACCGGCAAGATTGGCGCTATGACCAGCTGAAGCGGAAAAGCAAGAAATTCTTCCCCCTGGTCAACCTGTTTGGCATCCAGCTGATGCCCACCCTGATCGTGTATGCCTGCCTGCTGCCAGGGTTTTTCTATATCCTGCGAGGCGGCGGGATCAACACTCTGACGGTCTTTGGATTGTGCCTGATCCTTGGCGGGGCGATTTTGGAAACAGTTGCCGATCGACAGCTGCAGGTCTTTCGTAAACAAAGAGCTGACCGAACCTATCTGCTGCGCAGCGGACTCTGGCGCCACTCTCGCCATCCCAATTATCTGGGTGAGATCATCGTGTGGTGGGGCGTCTATCTGGTGATGCTCTCAACACAACCTGATCTTTATTATCTTGCGCTTGGTGCGCTGGCAAACACCTGTTTGTTCCTGTTCATCAGCATCCCCCTGGCAGAAAAGCACCTGGCGACCTATAAGACAGGTTATGAGGGATATTTGCGAGAAACCCGCATGCTCCTGCCGATCCCCAGGCGCAAGTGATCAATCAGGCTGCTTTTCTTCGGATAAATGGTGATTTGGTGAATGGTGAATGGTAAATATTGAATAGGTGAATAGCTGAATTGTGCGTTTTCTAACAAGCAGAACCCATATCCATCCTCCATTTCCTACTAACTATTCCCTATTCCCTACTCACTATTCCCTAACTAACATGATACAATTTTCCCAACCATCCCAGTAAAAGGGGATCCTATGAACACAACCCTGCCCCAGAACGCCCTGATATTAGTTGCCATCCTGCCCAGCCAGCGTGATTTCGACATCGCTCGCCTGTTTGGCTGGTACCGCATCCCGCTCAAAAATGCACCCAAGGTCATCTCCGTGGATTACCTCGCCTTTTACCAAACCAAAGCCTTTGGCGATGCTGACCGATCACAAATCGCCTATGTGGCTGAAATTCTGGGACACGAGCTGGTCCAGCGCAAAGATTTGATCAGGGACGAGCCAGACCATCCCCGCGCCCGTGAGGAATACTTCAAAATCCAGATCGGTCCGCTGCAGCGGCTTGAGACGCCAATCCCATCCAGCGATTGGAAACGGATCACGTTCTTCTATACCACCGGGGAGCAATTTTCTGGTGCAAAATCCATTAATGACCTGGTGATCAAATCACAGGACGCCCGCCAGGTGCTGTGGCACACATTGCGAGAGCGCGCCCTGCAAGCGAATGAATATCGAGCGACAGAACTGCCGCAATCCTTGATTGACCCTGCCATTTTGGCTTTATTAGGAGAATGGGGTCAGGGGTAACTGATCTACCATTTGAAATTAAAACCAAAACCGGCCAGTTTGCGGAAAACTGACCGGTTATTTTTATTGAAAATTCAGTTCAAATTGAACTACAGGGGTTGAACGTCCTTAGCCTGTAAGCCCTTCGGACCCTGTTCTACGGAGAATTCCACCTGCTGTTCTTCTCGCAGCGATTTGAAGCCATTACCAAGAATGGCGGTGTGATGAACAAATACATCGTCACCAGCTGCACGAGCGATAAAACCATAACCTTTTGCATCATTGAACCATTTCACGGTTCCAATTTCTTTTTCAGACATTCCTAATGTTTCCTTTTTTTGTTACTAAAAAATGTTATTTTGTGAGCCTAATTCGGTTGAGATAAAAAAACCGCCCAGCCTCCGCAAGTCTGGACGGTACATACCTTAACCAAAACTGACTTCACTTCATGTATGATCATACCACACGAAAATAATTTGTCAAATAATTGGAGTCAATGATTGGAGTCAATAATTGGAGTCAAGTCATTTACAGCCCATTTCGACCTGCAGCAAAGCGAAGGAAGACTCCCACCACGATTATTCTACCAACCCAAAGCAAAATAATCTCCGCACCTAGCCTAAAAGATCCCTTGTGATGGTT
>DFYN01000157.1 GCA_002383615.1 Anaerolineaceae bacterium UBA4081 | reverse complement strand
TTGTACCGTTGGTGCCTACTGCCATCCAGTAACCACTTCCAGGCTCAAGGGTCGTATCAAGCGTAACCTGTGTGTAGAAGCCGGTGGCCGCATCATAGCCAAACATCATCCGCATAGAGGCGCTAACATCAGATCCCAGATAGTCCTTAGCTTGAATTTCCGGTTGTTGCGACTTGAAACCAATCAGGTTCCAGCCAGCATACACAAGATATGAAGGGGGGGCCATCGGCGGTTCAGGCAGAGGGGTACCTTCGAACACTAACACACTAGGCTTAGTCATCTCAATCCAATAACCGGGGCCATCTTTAAGCTCAGTGATATCAGTCAACTGAGCACCGTTCCAGCGCATTTCAACAATTTTGCCGGAATCGACATTATATGGCCAGGCAACAACCTGAGCAACCGATCCACTGTCCTTCAGATCAGCGAGCAAAACGTCAATGGATATATCGCTGGGGATCAATGGCATTGAAATGAGGTTCCAGCCAACTTGCAGGTTAATGACCACCTGCCCTTCAACCGGGTCACCATTTTGTACAAAGTAAGCCGTTTCAAATGAGTCTTCGTTCCCTAACTTATCTTGTGCCGTGACCCGGATATCAAGCCAGCCATTGTCAACACCTGTGGTATCAAAAACAACGCTATACACATGATCAACAACGGAGACGGAACCCTCCATAGCAACCCATGCTCCACCTTTGTAGTATTTAAATGTCACACCATCAGTAGCAATACCAACACCGGAGTCCATAGCNNCCAGAAATGGGCGCTGCGGTCGAGGGCTGCATATGGCTCAAAACGGGGGCTGTGTTATCAATTACTACACCAGCGACAAAGGCTAAAGCTTGAAGACCCACACCATTGGTGGCAACCGCCTTGATGCTATAAGTGCCATCAGCAAAACCGGTCGTATCCCAGGCATATCCATATTCCGCACCAGCATCATAGGGAACCACAGAGTCTTCGCCGACTTTCTCAAATGCAGCTCCACCAAAGCTGACAAAGAACTCAACCTTTTGAATGAAGGTTTGTGGATCTGAAGCTGTCGCTTTCAGCTCGACAATGCCCTTAGCCTTAGCTGGAACAGTCAAGGACACTGCCGGAACAGTAGCATCCTTACCCCAGATCGTAATGGGGCTATTGCAATCCTCAGCGCGATTACCGGCTTCATCAGTTACAATCATACACACTTCGTAATCACTGCCAGGAGCGCCGGCGATCGTCCAGTTGTAAGGGGACGACGGGTTTTCTGCAATCACCAAAACTGTGACGCCACCGCGGCGCAGCTCAAGGTCCACACTGTCAGGATGGTCTTCGTCGATAGTGTCCCAAGTGATATCAACGCTGGTCCCAAGTTGCAGAACAGCGCCAGCAGCGGGGGTCAATAAACCATCGCCAAGGTCTGGGTCAACCAGATCAACAATCACATCGGCTTCATCCTTGCCTTCGAGACCAGCGCCATTGGTAACCACGGCTTTGATACTGACGGTACCCTCAGTACCCTCAGGAGCAGTCGCGGTACATTCAAACATCCTACTTCCATCATCCAAAAGTTCTCCAGGATTAACATCTTCGCAGAGCAGCACTTCAACATCGGGGTCCGGAGTTGTATCAACTGCATAGAGATCCATGCTGACAACGTCAGATTCACCATCTACTGCATTCACTTTGAATTCATAGTCATAGCCAACCACTGCATCAGGGAGAGGGGCAGTCAAAGTCACTACCGGTGGCGTACTATCCTCAACTTCGACCGTGACCGACACTGCTTCGGATGCTGCGGTAAGGCCAATGCCATTTTCAGCCACTGCTCGGAAATAGTGGGAACCAGCAGAAAGCCCAGTGATTTCCAGTTCGTAATGACCATCAACAATGGTCACAGTGCCTAAACTGTCAGCCCAAACGGTCCCATCATCGCTACGTTCGAAGTAGACACTGGCAATTCCGGATTCGGGATCCGCGGCGCTGGCCTGAAGAGTTACGGAAGGGCCAATTATGGCGCCATCCTCCGGGGCGACCATTGCGACCACCGGTGCGGTGCTGTCCACAGCATAGATGGTGAAAGCAGCATCACTCACATCAGCAGCTTTGTTTCCGACCCCATCGACCACTTCGATCTTAACCTTTGCGCCGGTCGTGGCGCTTGCCGGCACGGTCCATGAATAATCCGCATTGGGCACATCTGCCGCGATCAGTGACCAAGTACCACCATTGTCTTTAGAGAAAGACAATGAAATGGTCACTGCTTCGCCCGGGTCATATTCTTCCCAGGTGATATCATGCACGGACCCAATGGTCCATTCTTCTCCACCGTTGGGTGAAGTCAGAACAGGTGCCACAATGGTGTTATCCACAATCAGAATATCCTCTAATGTAGCCATATCCGGTTCACCTAGTAGATTAGGAACCCCAGCCTTTACCACAAGATCATAAACGCCATCGTCCAAACTAGGGATAGTAATAGAAATATCCTTAAATGCCTGATTATAGCCACCTTCAAAGGTGTGGACGACAGGTTCAGTGAAGACAGATATCAGATCATCATCATTATTATCCAACAAGATGTCATATTGACCTACGCCTAAAAGATCGTCAACTGTAAAGCTGACGGTAACTGTGTCTCCGGTTTTCACAGAGACTGACTCAGTGGGTGCAGTGATTTCAATGCCATCGACATTATTCACAATCACTTTACCAACAGCAATTTTGGAGTGGAGCCATTCAGTTTCACCCAAGAACTTCACTTCCACCTTTAGGTTATACTTTCCATCAGCGAGGTCTGGTATAGTAATTGTGCGAGAAAAAGCTTGCGCTACACCCCCTGTAAACGTTGCGCCATACGGTCCAAACACTTCCTCGCCAACCAGGATCCGGTATTGACCGGCCCCCGAGTTATCCGTTGAATCGACCGTGAACTCAACGTCAACGTCACGGTCCAATTCTGTCACCACCTCGTCAGATATCGGCGTGGTAATGGTAATATCACCGGCCGCTGCCCTGACGGGCGAAACGTTCACAGCCACACCAGCCAGCATCATCGCGATGACCAGCAACAGGTTTATGGCTTTTAGAGAATAAAACTTTTTCTGACTTGTCATTTTCCTACTCCTTTCAAAATATCTTAAGATGTGAAATTATATTACTTAACAGATTAAGGTTCATCTATAGCATTGCCTCGCAAATAATCTTAC
>DFYN01000172.1:265-5438 GCA_002383615.1 Anaerolineaceae bacterium UBA4081 | reverse complement strand
TGTCCAATGCAGGCACCTGGATTATCGGTCGTTTGCAAACTGACCAGGACAAACAACGCTTGATGGATGGGTTGACTTCGGCGACTGGCAGCGTGGACCGCAGTGAGATGGACCGCCTGATCTCAGCCATCGGAAAGCGCGTGTTTGTGATGCGTACAGCCGGTACTGCCTTACCCATTGTATTCAGTTCCCGCTTCGCGATGGACTTCCTGGCAGGACCTGCCTCACGCGACCAGATTGGTATGCTCAATCAAATGGCAGGGGCATCAGCTCCTGAAAAACCCCATGATTCCAGCGTAGAGACAACGACCGGCGGCGCAACCGTCGGCGCTGCCCCCAAAGCCCGCCAGGTTGGAAAAGGCGGCAGCGTGGAAACAACCTCCACCCGTCCTGCCGTGCCGAGCGGCGTGGATGAGTTCTTCCTCCCTACTATCCTAAGTGTTGAGAAAGCCGCCGCCAATGCTGGTTTGACAGGCGTGTCTGATTCAGCAGGCATTACCTACCGCCCGGCTTTGATTGCACAGGCGGAAATCCGATACTTGAGCACAAAATACAACTTAAGTTATGCCAGGAAACGCACCTGCCTGCTGCGCGAGGTGCAAGGTAGCCTGTTGCCATGGGATGATTCGGAATGGGAAGCACAAGACATGGACGACATCCATGGCTCACCGCAGCCCCGTGCGGTTTTTGGCAGCCTGCCATCCTTCTTGAGCGACGGCAAACGCCTGGTTAGCTACCAAAAAGAGTTCGTCGAATGGCTTTATCGAACCGGCACGATCAAGATACGCGCTCACGAAGGCTTAAAAGTCTATGCCGGTCCGGATGTGAGTACCAGCGACTTTCGTAAAATGTGCGATGAGGCTGTGCGCAGCAAAATGGGAACCGATAAAGATAAAACTGACAGCCAGTTCGTGACCAAAATTAATGCATTGAAGAAGAAGATTGACCGCGCACAATTGGATGTTGAAAACAAGCAGCAACAGGTTGGGCGGCGCAATACGGAAACATTGGTTGCAGGCGGCGAGGTTTTGTTGGGTTTTTTGACCAAACGCAAACGCAGCCTGAATACACCCCTTTCCAAGAACCGCATGGCAAACAAAGCCAAGGATGACCTGGAAGTAGCTCAGCAAACCTTAAAAACCCTGCAGGATGAGCTGAAACAATTGGAAGAAGCTCGCGAAGCGGCACGGTCATCGATGCAGGATTACTACGCTCAATCGGTCAATGATGCCGTCGAAATTCCAATCGCCCCGACAAAATCCAACATCTTTGTGGAACTGTTTGGCATCATCTGGCTGCCGTACTACCGCGTCCAGGTCGGTTCCCAGGAGCAGGAAGTACCGGCGTTCTAAGGTAGGAGTGAAGCCATATTCAGACCCCACCTGATCGGTGGGGTCTGTTGTTATTAGAGTTCAGATCTTCCAGAGAGCGCTCTGAGGAGGGTATTCTGGTCGGTGTATTCCAGGTCGCCACCAACCGGCAAACCGCGTGCCAGGCGGGTGACGCGCACACCCAGGGGGGTCAATTGCCGCTGCAAATATAATGCTGTGGCATCCCCTTCCATACTCGGATTGGTAGCCAATATGACTTCCCGGACAACCCCGCCGCGAGCGCGGGAAAGCAAGAGGTCTATCTTCAAATCATCCGGACCCACGCCATCAATGGGGGATAGCACGCCATGTAACACGGCATATTGACCATTAAAGCCGCCGGTGCGTTCAATCGCCAGGACATCCAAAGGCTCTTCCACCACACACACCAGGCTGGCGTCCCGTTCCGGGTTGGCGCAAATCTCACAGATGTCCTGGTCTGATAGGGTGATATTGGCGCACACCCGGCAAGTGCCTGTGGCAGATTTCAACCCAACCAGCGCTTCTGCCAAGGTCAGACTGACCTCTTCCGGTGCAGTTAATAGATAGAACGCCAACCGGGAGGCAGATTTCGGACCAATGCCCGGAAGCCGGGATAAGGCTGAAATGAGTTTCTGGAGTGGTTCAGGAAGGATAGGCATAAACCAGCCTAGAAACCCAGTCCGCCTGCCAGTGGTCCAAGCCGTTCTTGCTGCAAAGCGCGTGACTGGTCCAGCCCCAGGTTAACCGCAGTGAGGACCAAATCTTGAAGCATTTCTGCGTCAGCATCCTTGAGCAATTCTGGGTCAATCTCAACCGCTGTGATGTGTTGATCACCCGTTACCGTCACTTTGATGGCACCGCCGCCTGCTGTGGCAGTCACGGTCTCCAACGCTAATTGCGCCTGGATAGTTTCCATCTGCTCCTGCAATTTACGCAAGCCGCCCATGCCACCACCCATGCCACCGCCACCTGGCGGACGTCCATATCCTTTTGCCATATTGATTCCTCCAAACCTGTTATTCGCGATGGGTAATCTTGCCGCCCAACCGCAACGCATTTCCAACAATGCCATCGCCATCAATCCCCAGGTCTTCCGGGGATTCACTGGCTTTCTTGCCCATCACACTGCAACTAATNNTCTTCGGTTTCCATTTTTGATTTCAAGACTTCACTGGCAAACCCCAAAACCAGCACGCCGTCTCGAATAATCATCGAGCGCGTTGAGTTTAACAAGGCTTCCAACTGCGGGTGGTCCCGTTTCACCAGCGCTCGCACGCGCATCCAGTTTTGCTGGATGAGTTGAAGGGTCAATCCGCCTTCGGGGGGAGGTGGTGGCGCAGCAGGTTCAACATCTGCAGAACTCTCCTTCATCACCTGTGGAGCTGCTTTCTGAGGTTGCTCAGTTTGAGGTGGAACTGCCTGGGCAGGTTTTTCCGCCGTGACAGCGGGTGAAGGTTTAGCGCTTGGGACTTGCACAGGTTGTGAGACGACCTGCGGCGCAGCCCAACCGACTGCTTCTGCCGCTGCCAGCTCAAGCAAGAGGCTGGGTTGCCACCCTGAGCGCAGTTCATTGGCAGCATTGTTAAACATGCGGATCGTTTCAAGCAAGTGCTGTAATTCAAACTTGCCCGCCTGGGCAGTCATACTGGTCATCACTTCCTTGCTTACGTCCAGGGAGCCGGATGAACCCAGTTTGACCAACAACAAACCGCGCAAGTAATCCACCACCTGACGGGCAAATTGACGCGGGTCGCTGCCCGTATCCAGCGCAGCATGGATGCCGTCCAATGCGGCGTCGGCTCTACGGTCTACCAGCGCTTCAGCCAGGTCAATCACGCGCTGATTGGTGGCAGTGCCAAGGACTGTCTGGGCTTTTTCCAACGTAACCATCTCCCCGGTGGATGCGAGCATATCCAGGAGTGATATGGCATCGCGCATCGCGCCAGTTGCCTGGCGTGCGATTAGCGTGAGCGCTTCAGGTGATGCCTGGATTGACTCTTGCTGACAAAGCAAGATCAGCCGTTGGACAATATCTGCCACCGGGATACGGCGGAATTCATGCCTCTGGCAGCGCGAAAGCACAGTTGCCGGGATTTTATGAATTTCGGTCGTCGCCAGGATGAAGATGGCGTGTGCAGGCGGCTCTTCCAGCGTTTTTAGGAGCGCATTAAAAGCCGCCGTGGACAACATGTGGACTTCATCAATTATGTAAACTTTGAATTTGCCCTGGGACGGCAGGAAATTGATTTTCTCACGCAGTTCGCGGATATCATCTACGCTGGTATTGGAAGCTGCGTCAATCTCAATCAAATCCATCAAACGACCTTCATTAACCGCCAGGCAGCACTCGCACTGGTCGCACGGTCGGTCGCCGAGTTCCGGGGCTGTGCAATTGACTGCTTTTGCCAGCAGACGCGCCGTGGTGGTTTTACCTGTACCGCGCGGTCCAGCCATCAAATACGCATGACCGACACGTTCTGACCGGACTGCATTCTTGAGGGTTTCGATGACATGGTCCTGCCCAACAACTTCTTCCCATGAACGCGGGCGCCATTTATTATAAAGGGCTTGAGCCATGCCTACTCCTGAGGACTAGTCGTGTGTGCTGTGGTCGTAAAGATACTTGTGCCATCCTGTTCAGCGTCAATGTGCATGCGCTGGAATCTGGGCAAGGGCACACGTAAATTGTACTCGAAAATTCGGCGGTTATATTCAGATACCGCCTGGTGCCAAGAGGTCTTGAGCGCTTTGCGTTCGCCAGCGTCTGCCGCATTCAGCCAGGCTTGGTGAAATTGTTGACGCAACTTAATCAAGTCGCAGTCCAATGCTTCCGCTTCGTCCATCCAGGGCAATCGGCAGTCATTATCCCGCAATACGCGGTACGCCAATCGTTGTTCTTCGGGGACGTGGGTCTCATCCTGCCATTCTATGGGTTTGCCTTCGCCGCGGAGATGGTCAAAGGTGCCATCGCGGTCTGCCTTATCTAGGATGGTTTCCACCACGCGGGAAAATATACTCATAGCAGCCTCATGGGATTACGTACTCAGCCCGGACATTGCTATTCGAATCAACCAGGGTCACTTTGCCGCCGGATTGCCACGCGGGATCTGTCCTGCCCCAGTAGAAATCAACCGCAGAATCCGTGCCATTACGACTGTAGACCCGGATGGAACCTGAAATCAAGGTTACATCCGGAAAAGTGTAAGACCGGCTTCCCTCAGCCAATAACTGCCATCCCCGCAATGAGAACTCATCCGTTCCGACATGCTTGAGGACTACCACCTCATTTTGGACATCCCCCGCACCAAATACATTTTCAATTTCAATCACGACCTGATCCAGGGGTGGCAAAGTGGCAGGGGCAAGGGTCTTTGCCCCTTCGACGGGAGATGTCGAGATGACTGGGGTCTGCGGGATGCTCTGCAGCCGCTCCCAAATGGAAATCACTGCCAACGTCGTTAACGCGGAGATGATAATATTAAGGATAATGTAGAACCAGATGGGTCGTCTTTTCATATGTGTGTGCGTAAATCATAGCATAGAACTGATGGCAGTGGCTAATATCAACAGTTTTCTCGAGAAGGTGAATTCGTGACGTACATCATTGATGGACATAATTTAATCCCCAAGATTGCTGGATTGTCTTTAAGTCAAATGGACGATGAGACGCGGTTGGTGGACATGCTGCAGGTCTTTGCACGGCTGCGTCGGGTGCGGGTGGAGGTTTTTTTTGACCGGGCGCCGGCTGGTCATAGCGGTACCCGCAAAATTGGCACCATCACCGTGCATTCTGTGCCTGAAAGTATGCTTGCCGATGATGC
>DFYN01000172.1:0-184 GCA_002383615.1 Anaerolineaceae bacterium UBA4081 | reverse complement strand
TGCCTGGCTCAAGGAATTTGGCGAAGGCGATTCTCCATCCTCGGACGATAACTCTTAAGTAATGCTTAATATATTCTAATGTATTGTTGACTATTATTATGTATATTATCTATAAGATATCCGATGCAAGAAAAATTATTGGTAGCGGATATCTTCCACCAAAAACATCCAGTATGTCCCCCCC
>DFYN01000055.1:545-6504 GCA_002383615.1 Anaerolineaceae bacterium UBA4081 | reverse complement strand
GGTGCGGACCGAACTGATGGATGCTTTGAGCGCTATGGGTTTGGAGGTGGAAGTCGGTCACCACGAGGTCGCGCTCGGTCAGCACGAAATCGACTTTCGTTTTGCAGATGCGCTGCGCACCGCTGACAATGTCCTTACACTTAAAACCACTGTCAAAGCCATTGCAGCCACCCACGATTTAACTGCGTCATTCATGCCCAAACCCATTTTGGGAATCAACGGGTCCGGCATGCACGTTCACCAATCCCTTTTTGATGCCAGTGGTCGTAACTTATTCTATGAAAAGGCTGACCCATTCGGTCTTTCCCCTATTGCTTATGGGTTTATCGCTGGACAACTGAAACATGCCCGTGCCCTGGCTGCAGTGGTTGCCCCATCTGTTAATTCCTATAAGCGGCTTGTACCGGGATATGAAGCGCCGGTCTACATTGGTTGGGCACAAACGAACCGCTCTGCATTAATTCGTATCCCACGTATCAACCCGGGACAGGAAAAGGGAACCAGGGCAGAATTGCGTTGTCCGGACCCGTCGTGTAATCCGTATCTGGCATTGGCAGTCATGCTGGCGGCAGGGCTGGATGGCATTGAGCATGGGTTAACGCCGGGCACGCCCTTAAATAATGTCAATATCTACGACCTGACTGAGGAAGAACGACAGGCAAAAGGAATCACCTCACTTCCGGCATCGCTTGATGAGGCGCTCCATGAGTTGGCGCAGGACACTGTTTTGCAGGAGGCGTTAGGCGCGGAAGGATTCGCAGCTTTCATGCGCGCCAAGCGGGCAGAACTTGAAGCCTATCGGCTGCAGGTTTCAGACTGGGAGGTTAAGCAATACCTCGAAACTGCATGATGNNGAGTGTCCAAATACCACCACTTAGTCAAAAAACAATGAGTAATGCAGTTCTAAAGTTTTCGGAAATTTACCGAAAATTTTACCCTTTCGTTATCAACCTCGAAAAATAGGATAAAAATATTATATGTCTTCAACACTCTCTCATCCCCCGGCGTAAGTGGGCACCAGACGAATCACATTTCCCTCGCTTAACCTATCGTCAGGCAGAATCATCTGCCCGTCGCGTACTGCTAAAACCAACTCGCCTTCCACGTCCAATTGACCAAGAGCCTCGCGTAAAGTGGATGGACATGGATCCAGAGTTATGGTTTTGCGTTGGATGAGAAAAATCACTTTCATAATCTAAGGCGCTGCAACTGCGCCTGCCAGGCATTCCAGCAGGGATTTCACCTCGCCTTGCGGTTCCATTTGGGTCAATGCGAGGACAGGTATTGCCATCGTTTTGATGCCATCAACGGTAATGACTTTTACCTGCCTGTCCACCCAGCGCGATGGCAAATAGCCGATTGCTTGAGAGTCCCTGGCAANNGCGTAATACGCCGTCCGCCTCATTATCGGGAGGGAAGCGCCAGACGGTAAACCCGCCCTCGCCAGTTGAAAAAATCCCCTTCAGCGTTTCCAGGTTAAGGCTTGGGTCAGGGTGGGTGGGATTGATGACAAACACAAGACTGTCTTCTGCAATAACAAATGCAGATGTGGAGAGATTATCAGGTGCGCCCCAGCGTAACTTGATCTCCGCGTTAGACGAAGTCAATGTATCGGTTGTTGTTTCTATGACGACCAACCCTAAGCCATTTTGCTGGCGGGCGCAGTTGTCTAATTCGGGCAGCAACCAGGCAACAGTCGGTGTATAGGCTACGCTGATGGTCTTCAGTGAAGGTTGTTCGGCAGTCTGACTACTTGAAAATCCGTCCTTTACAGAAAAAAATACCAGGGTCGCAACACCGACAATTGCGCAATAAATAGCAAACCCGATCAAGGAATGCTGTTGGAGTAATTTGAGCAGCCAGTGAATGGAGAGGTAACCGACAATAGCAGCTGCCAGAAATCCCACAATCAGCGACGGCAGGTATGCGCTCACACCCTGGATATCCTTCAAATCCAGGATACTTAATGCCCCTGCTCCCAGCATAACCGGCACCGACATTAAGAAGGAGAATCGTGCTGCAGTGGAGCGGTCCAGGTTTCTGAACATACCGGCAGAGATGGTGGCGCCGGAGCGGGAAATGCCTGGGAACAGCGCAAGCGCTTGACCGATACCCATGACCAGGGCATCCACCCATGCCATTTCTGCCACCCCGCGTTGTTTCTTGCCAATTTTTTCAGCCAGGAACAGCAGCAACGCAGTTACCAATAGGAATCCGGCTGTGACAGCNNGCCGGGATGGATGCTAAAATCAGCCACCAACCCAGGCGCGCTTCAATGCTAGCAAATGGTTTACGTTTCCACACTGCCATGATCCAGGATTTGACAATGAGCCACAGGTCCTTCCAAAAATAGGCAATAACAGCAACTAATGTTCCCACTTGAACCAGAACGTCAAATGAGAAGGCTTGATCGGCTGGAATTTGCCAGTTCAGCCAGAACGGAACCAGGACCAGATGTGCAGAACTGGAGATGGGCAGGAATTCGGTTAGACCCTGGACAATACCTAAAATGATTGCCTGAATTAATGACATGGTTACTCCGCAGAAGAAGTGGCTGGATAGGTTGCAAGGAATTCAGCGGAAAAGGAACTGAAATCACCTGCCAGGATTGCTTTACGGGCGTCGCTGACAAGTGTCAACAACATACTCAGGTTATGGATGGAGATAAGGGTAGCAGCCAACATTTCTTTGGCAATAATTAAGTGACGCAAATAGGCGCGGGTGAAATGCTGGCAGGTATAACACTGGCAGCCATCTTCGATAGGTGCGGTGCTATGGGTGTGGGTGGTGTTCATCAAGTTTACACGTCCTCGGCGGGTCATGGCTGCCTGGTGGCGAGCCAATCGCGTTGGTAATACGCAGTCAAAAATATCTACACCGCGGGCAATTCCATTGATTAAATCTTCTGGTGAGCCCACGCCCATCAAGTATCGCGGCTTGTTGGCTGGCAGGAGGGGTTCAACTACCTCAAGCATGGCATGCATTTCTGCCTTTGTCTCGCCGACCGAAAGACCTCCGATGGCATACCCCGGAAAGTCCAGAGCGCTCAGGAAACGGGCGGACATCGCCCGCAAATCTGGGAAAATACCACCCTGGACGATACCAAACAATGCCTGGTCAGAGCGGGATTGAGCCGCCTGGCAGCGTTCAGCCCAGGCATGAGTACGAGCCAAAGCGCGAATGTTGTAATCACGGTCAGTAGGAGGCGCGCATTCATCGAAGCACATGATGATGTCTGCCCCCAGTTTTTCCTGAATTCCTATGGAAACCTCAGGAGTAAATCGGTGCATTGAACCGTCGATGTGGCTCTTGAATGTGACGCCATTCTCATCGATTTTTCGCATCTCCGCGAGCGAAAAGACTTGAAACCCACCTGAATCGGTCAGGATGGGTCCATCCCATTGCATAAACGCATGCAATCCACCTAATTCAGCCACCAGGTCTGCGCCGGGTCGCAAGTAGAGGTGATAGGTGTTAGCCAACACCATCACCGCCCCCATGTCTGCCAGTTGAGCAGGCGTAACAGCTTTGACTGTCGCCTGTGTTCCGACCGGGCAGAAAATGGGTGTGGGCAGCTCACCATGAGGGGTATGCAAAACCCCTGCCCGGGCAGCACCATCGGATGCTAATAAATCATATTGGAAATGAGTCGGATTCATCGGCGGTTATTGTACCGTAATTACAACCCCCAGAATAGCCGCAAGCCTATCAATATTGCGATAAAGAGAATTATGGTTAATGGCAGACCAATGCGCACAAAATCACGCAGTTTGTAATTACCCGGATTCATGACCATGATATTAACTGGGTGACCAAATGGTGTCGGAAATGCCAGGGAACAACCCAGGGCTGCTGCCATTGCAATCGCCCTCGGATCAACACCCAGCGTGCTAGCAAACGAGAGTGCGACCGGTGCGGCAATCAGGGCTGCAACTTGCCCACTCATCAAATGGGTGAATAGAAATGCGACTGCCATGACGATGGCTGCACCTGCCAACGGGACCACATCTCCGGTAAGATGCAGAAGTGAATTGACTGCCATATCTGCCAATCCGGTTGTTCGTAAAGCAGTACTGAGTGGAATCATACCGGCAATGAGGAAGATAGCTTTCCATTCGATACTTCGGTATGCATCGTTCAAGTCCATGCAGCCCGTCAGGATGAGCAGCACCGCACCTGCAAGGACTGTTGTGGCAACAGGGAGTACTCCCAGGGCTGCAATGGTTAGCGTCAGCAAGGTAATGATAAGCGCAAGTTTGCCTTTGCCCGGTCTCAGGACAGCATCCGGATCTTCTTCCATAACGATAAAGTCCGATTCAGCCATGAGCGANNNNACAGTCAAAGGATAACGTTCCCTGAAGTTTAAGTGGCTTAGGCTATGCCCTACAAGAGATGAATGCGGTGAAATGACCAATTCAGCGAGGGTATGGGCTTCATCTGTCACAATGGGGGGCAAGGTTGATTTTGGCATGACTTGAAGCCCAAGCGCTGAAAGGCGGGTCGGATCGGCAATGCCTTCTACAAGCAAGTTGTCGCCAGGTTGGATGGTTTTATCGGCAGGCGGAGCAAGCAGGGTGGCTTCTCCACGAATTAACGCCAGTACATTCAGCCCTGTTATCTGCCCAAAGCCACTTTCTGCCAAACTCTTATACGCCAGATGTGAGAGGGGTTCAACCCTGACCGAAAATAACGAGTCTTCTAATGCATAGGTCTGAAGCAGCCGATCTGCTAGCGCGGGTTGAGCGGTAGATTTCCTTGACTCTTTTGGCATTAACCAGCGACCGACAGTGATTAAGTAAATTGCGCCGATGAGAATGAGCGGACCGCCGATGGGGAAGAAGTCCAACAAACCAAACGGCGCAACGCCAGAATCGCGTAAAGCGCTGGACATGATGATGTTGGATGTGGTCAGCAGCGTTGCCATGCCGCCTAATGTCACNNGACAGGGTCATGACTGCTGGCAGCAAAACACCAACAGCAGCAATATTGTTCATAAAAAGAGAAACGACAGCAGATACCAATGTAATCAGTAAAATCAAGGTGATTTCACTGCTGCCGCCTCGCTGGCTCATCCACTGTCCGAGCCAGCGAGTAATCCCCGTTTGCTGTAAGGCAACAGAAACCATGGATATCGCCATAATGGTCATCACAGCGCTGCTTGAAAACCCGGCAAAGGTTTCCGAGGGAGAAGTAACACCGCTGAGACCCAGGCTAACCAGCACAAGCAAGCCAACCAGGTCTGGACGCAGTTTCTCGCTGATCAATAATGCAATCGCAATGACTGTCACGATAACCGTGATGATCATGTTCAGGCTCATAGCTTTGATTATAGCGTGAACTTTGACGCTGAATTATAATAAGCCGCCGGCTATTATTCGCTGGACATGCATCGATGAAAAGGTGAGTTCATGACTGCAGGTATACAGAAAAAGTGGGTTATCGCGGATGTCCTGCCCTCTGAGGTCGATTCTGCACTGGCAGATTTTCCACCCGCGTTTAGGCAAATCCTTTATAACCGCGGGGTGCGTACGATGAGTGATGCCATACAATTCCTGCACCCTGACCTAAGCGCAACCTATGATCCATTTTTGTTAACCGGGATGGAAGATGCTGTCAGGGATATCCTGGCGGCGATAGACCGCCATGAATTAATAGCCGTATATGGAGATTACGACGTCGACGGTGTGACCGCGACAACCTTGCTTGTTGAGGTTCTTCAGAAGCTGGGCGGCGATGCAATTGGATACATTCCCAACCGTTTTGATGAAGGCTATGGATTGCATCCTGAGGCAATGCATCAATTGTTCGAGCGGGGCGTGAAATTGGTTATCACAGTTGATTGCGGTATCCGCTCCAATGCAGAAGTTATCTATGCCCAGGAACTGGGCATGCGGGTTATCATCAGCGACCACCATACTCCTCTGGGTGAGTTGCCGCCTACTACAGTTATCTGTCAAAA
>DFYN01000055.1:0-535 GCA_002383615.1 Anaerolineaceae bacterium UBA4081 | reverse complement strand
GTGCTGAAGATTGGCTGGATCTGGTCGCCCTGGGAACGGTGGCTGATATACTACCGCTTAAGGGTGAAAACCGGGTTTTAGTGCGCAAAGGATTGGACAAAATTCGAACCGGCAGCCGGCAGGGATTACGCGCATTAGCAGGCGTTTCCAAAGTGGATATTCAAAAAGCGCTCAGCTCGCATATTGGTTTTGCCCTGGGTCCACGCTTAAACGCAGCCGGCAGGCGTGAATCTGCCATGGCTGCATTAGACCTGCTTTTGGAAACAGATGTTGAAAAAGCCAGCCTGCTTGCCCAACAACTGGATGACCAAAACCGGGAGCGCCAGGTTTTAACCCAGGAAATCCAACAGAGAGCCTTGGATGAGCTTTCAAAAGCGCCTTTAGATGATATTTTATTTTATTTTGATACCGAAGAGCATTTTTCAAAGATGTCAGGTGTGGTTGGCTTGGCAGCTGCACGATGAACTGAGATGCACTATCGTCCATCGGTCGTGGGTTGCATTGGTCCTGATACAACCCGTGCATCCTGCCGCAG
>DFYN01000089.1:14072-26688 GCA_002383615.1 Anaerolineaceae bacterium UBA4081 | reverse complement strand
ACCTGCACTGCTACAACCGCTGTACTGAGGGTGACCACCCACTCAAGGACCAGAGCAGATAAAAATGTGATCCGCAAGATGGACATCGTTGCCTGGCGATATTTATCCCCCGTCCGCTGTATCCTGCCAGTTATATTTTGGATTTGTCCCAGCGCTTTAATGGCTGGCAGCCCCCTGATGATGTCGGTAAAAAACCCGGTCATGCGAGCTAATGCTGTCCACTGCTTACGTGTGGCTTGCTCACCGGTTTTACCTATTAAAACCATGAATACCGGAATCAGAGGCGCGGTAAAGAGCAAAATAAAACCCGTTATAGCATCCATTGGGAAAACCACCAACAGGGTGCCGAGGGGGATGACCATTGCCAGGATGAGTTGGGGTAAATATTGGCTGAAATATTTATCCAATGCATCCAACCCTTCAAATGCGGTCATTACAAGAACTGATGAATCGTACTGGTCAAGGTACTCAGGTCCCAGCTTGTAGAGCTTTGCCAACAATTTATGTCGCAAATCCTCGATGACCAGGCTGCCAACCCGGACAGCGCTGACATCGCCAGCCCACCGGCATACCGACCTGAGCAAGATGATTCCTGCCATGGCAGCCAAACTGGTCATGACATCCCTCAGCCCTGCCCCTTCCAAGAATACCCGGTTAATCACCATGGAAAGGACATAAGCCTGCAACAGGATCAACGCTCCAGATATGATACCCAGGCTGACAGCTGCGCCAAACCAACCCCTCTGGAGGAATAACAATCTGGTTAATCTTGGATTGACATTCATGCTTGCATTTTGACCCATCTGGCGCTATTCGTCAACTTTCTCCCTTAAAATCTCAGCACGCCTGTTAAGTAAAATCAGGTGTGCTGAAAATCTCAATATTGAATAATGGACGCCTTAAAACTCAAGCAGGTATAAAACGTCAGCCAAGGCAGCAGCAAATACCTCTTGCATAACTTCCTCGCCGGCTTCATACTTGCCCCCAAAGGATCCGTCCACGTAAGCAGCGCGAGTTTGTTCGGAATTCAATAAACCCTTGATTGATGGTCCAATCTTCTCTTCCGTGGGTAATTCTGCCACTTTGGTGAATGGAAATGCTTCCAGCCAATTCGCATGTTCTGGCTTAAGTCCATGCTGCCTTGCAACTGCTTCAACGCTGTGAGATGTCCACCAGGAGTACCAACATATTTTCAATAATGGCAAGCTGTTGATGACTTCCGTCAAGCGACCCCTGGCAGGGTCATTTCCACCATGTCCGTTCAAAACCAATATTCTCCGCGCGCCTGCCAGATAGAGCGAGCGAATCATATCCTCAACTACATCCAGGAATGTTGTTAGCCTCAAGCTGATCGTGCCTGGATAAGCGAGAAAATACGGCGAAACACCGAAATTGAGCGGTGGAGCACATATTACGCCCGTTTTCAGACTTGCAGCGTCTGCCAATGCAGATGGAATCAGCGTATCTGTCATCAGGCTCAGGTAACCATGCTGCTCGCATGCACCTAAAATCAACATAACCCGGTCTTCTATTTTAAAGTAAGCTTCGACATCCATCCAATTTAGTTCATCGAACCGCATTGTACCTCCATAAGAAAACCTCCGGAACNNNAGGGCTGCAGCCTTTGCATCATGCTCCGTTACATCGGCTGGCAGAGTAATGCGGTCGCGCAGTTTGCCGTTGACCTGAACAATGAGTGTCATCACGTCGTCCCGGGCTGCAGCTTCATCCACTTTTGGCCAGGCAGAGATGTGAATGGAGTATGGTTTCTCTAACAGCGACCATAATTCCTCAGTCAGATGCGGGGCAACCGGCGCGGTCATCTGCAAATAAATCTCGACAGCCTCATCCCAGGCGGGAGAGCCCCAGGCAGCAGCCTTAACTTTGACCATCTCGTTGAGGAGTTCCATTAATGCAGAAATGATGGTGTTAAATTCAAAGCGCTCAAAATCGCGCGTCACTGACCGCAAAGTTTGATGAACTTTTCGCCTCAAAGTCTTGGTTACGTCCTCTGTCAATGGCTCGCGTTTATCGGGTTGCTCCAAAATCATAGTCCACAACCGGCGTATCCATCGGGACACGCCTTCAATGCCGCCGCTGGACCACGGACCTCCCATATCCCAACGGGCGTAGAACATGAGGTAAGCTCGCACTGTATCTGCGCCGTGGGCAGACACTAAGTCATCAGGCGAGACCACATTCCCACGGCTCTTAGACATCTTTTCACCGTCTTCACCTAGAACCATACCTTGATTCCTGAGCTGAATCATAGGTTCATTTCCTTCCAGGATACCCATATCACGACCAGCTTTATGGAAGAAACGGGTATAGATGAGGTGCATATTGGCATGCTCAATACCGCCGGTATAAGTGTCGACCGGCATCCANNGTATCCGTTTCCCGCTCAGCTGCGCCGCCGCACTTAGGACAGGTCGTATATTTCCATGTCGGGTGCAGTTTTAATGGGCTTTCACCGGTTGGTTTCCACTCAACATCCTCTGGCAACAAAATCGGTAACTCCGACTCAGGCACTGGCACAATGCCGCACTCCGGGCAGTAGACCATTGGTATCGGCGCGCCCCAATACCGCTGACGTGAGATCAACCAATCCCTCAGGCGATAATTTACTTCTCCCTTACCAACCTTGAGCGATTCAACATATTGAACAGCCCTGCGGAAGGATTCGTCTCCCGGCGTCCCTGTCAATGGACCAGAATTAACCATCGTCCCCACGGCTGGAACGGATGAGACCATATCAGCCTCGCGAATCAAGTCCAATCCAGCAGGTTGAATGACGACACGAATTGGCAGGTGATATGTACGCGCAAACTCAAAGTCGCGTTGGTCATGGGCTGGTACTGCCATGATGGCACCTGTGCCATATGTGCTGAGGACATAGTCCGCAATCCAAATAGGAACGCGCTCTCCATTCACTGGATTAATTGCATAGGCACCTGTGAACACACCGGTTTTGTCTTTATCTGTCGATTCACGTTGCAGGTCACTCAAACGCATTGCCTGGTCAACATAATTCTGGACTTCCAGTTCTTGTTCAGGCGTAGTCAGTTTCTCAACCAAAGGATGCTCAGGCGCCAAGACCATGAAAGTGACTCCCCACAGGGTATCCGGTCGGGTGGTAAATACCTCCAGGTCATCCCCTTGTTCGGTCCTGAAGATAACTGACGCACCTTCAGATCGATCAATCCAATTCGTCTGAAGGGTTCGGACGCGTTCAGGCCAATCCAAACCTTCAAAATTCAATAACTCTTCCGCATATTTGGTGATACGGAAATACCATTGATCCAGGTACTTGCGGATGACAGGTGTGCCACAGCGATCACAGTGTCGGTCATCACCCTTGACCTGCTCGCGAGCCAGCGTGGTATTGCAATGCGGACACCAATCCACGGCTCCTGCCTTGCGGTAAGCCAGGTCATGCTTGAATAATTGGATAAAGTACCACTGAGTCCAGCGATAATACTCCGGGTCGGCTGAAATAGCCTCCCGCCGCCAATCAAACATCGCACCCATGCTCTTCATTTGTTTGCGCATGCGGTCAATATTCGCAAATGTCCATTTCTTGGGATGGATTTTGTGCGCAATGGCGGCGTTTTCTGCGGGCAAACCAAAGGCATCGAAGCCCATCGGGAAAAGGACGTTATAACCATTCATGCGCATAAAGCGGGCACGCGCATCCGAAGGGACCATGGCATACCAATGACCGATGTGCAGGTCACCTGAAGGATAGGGCAGCATGGTTAAGGCATAATGTTTGGGACGTTTAGGATCAATATCGGCGTGATAGAGACCATCTTTTTCCCAGCGAGCCTGCCATTTTGGCTCGATGTCAGCGGGAATATAGGGTGCGATCGTCTTAGGTGTCATTCTTGCTCCTTGAACGGTTATCAGAAAACAAAAACCTCCGCCCGACAGGGACGAAGGAGGACTTCGCGGTACCACCCTGCTTGCCCAGAAGACCTGAGCCGCTCGTGGAAGCGCTAACGGGCTTATCCGTCATCAGCTGAAGGACATCACTGATGCTGCTTGCCAACAACGCTGTTGGCGGGCGGGCGAGTTCGGCTTGTGGGTGTCTGTTGTCACCCGCCGGGCTTCCACCATCCTCCCCGGCTCGCTGCCAGATAGCCTACTACTCCTGCCGCATTTATCTTATGTTGCACATCGAGAGCCGTTTTGCTGATGCTGTTCGACTCTCACTTGCCAGGTGGACCCAGGGGGACTCGAACCCCCGGCCTTCTCAATGCCATTGAGACGCGCTCCCAGCTGCGCTATGGGCCCATTCGGGTTGCGGTTGAAACGGACTGCCGCTCAGTGGACCTGAGGGGATTCGAACCCCTGGCCTCCTCAGTGCGATTGAGGCGCGCTCCCAACTGCGCTACAGGCCCGTTTTCAAACGTTTGTAGATTTTACCGAACCTGACCTGTTCTGTCAAGGCATCGCTGGACTCACAGAAAGGTAAACATGATAGCGATATTTCCCTCTTGACGCGGCTTATCACTGGTATATAATTAGATTGATATCTATCGTTTTAGTTGAAAGGTGCATACAATGGATCCAGAAATTGAGACCCCTCCGATAAACGATGAACTGCTGGCTTTCTTCAAAGCCTTAGCTGACGCCACCCGCCTTAAAATAATTGGTTTGCTTGCCAATCAACAATTGACTGTTGAGCAATTGGCGTCCATGCTGGATGTCAGCAGCTCGACCGTTTCGCACCATTTGGCAAGGTTGAGCGAAATTGGTCTTGTGACTGCCCGAGCCGAGTCCTACTATAGCGTCTATTCGCTTCAGACTGACGTCCTGGAGGCAATGGCGCGCCGCTTGTTGGAACGCAAGAACTTACCCAACCTGGCTGAGGATGCCGATATTGAAGCTTATGACCGTAAAGTGCTGCGTTCATTCCTGGATGAGAGTGGTCGCATCGTTTCCTTTCCAATGCAGCAGAAGAAATTCGAAGTTTTACTTCGCTATGTCGTAAAGGATTTTGAAGCCGGGCGTAAGTACACCGAAAAAGAGGTTAATGAAATCCTCTCCCATTACAATGATGATGTGGCTTCCCTGCGCCGGGGATTGGTGACGGCAAAATTTATGGCACGCAATCACGGTATCTACTGGCGCCCATAATATTACCTTCCAGCTAAACATCCATCCGGACAGTGTCAGGTATAATCAAACCGGAGGTACCCCATGAACCGTGCAGAAAAGTTATCCAAATTGATTAAGTCAGCGAATATCGCTGGGGTGGTGCTTAATCCTGGATCTTCACTGACATACCTGACAGGCTTGCATTTCCACCTGATGGAACGACCGACAGTGTTGATATTTGCTCCACCTGCCAAGCCAGTATTGATCCTGCCAGAGTTGGAATCAGCCAAATTAAGCGGTTCCCTGCTTGAGTTGGTACCTTTCACATATGGGGATAATCCATCCACCTGGGGTAATGTATTCTCGGCTGCGATTAATTCTATTGGTTTGGAGAAAACTGCCCTTGCGGTGGAACCGACCCGCTTGCGTTTCCTTGAACTCAATTATTTACAGACTGCTGCACCTTCGCTTACTTTTATCAACGGGGAGGCACTATTTGCCCGGTTGCGAATCCAAAAAGACAACAGCGAAGTAGCAGACATGCGGCAAGCGGTGCGGATCGCCGAAGCAGCCTTCCTGGCAACCTTGCCTGGTATAAAGCCGGGATGCACTGAGCGGGAAGTAGCAGCCGAATTGACCCTGCAGCTTATACGGACGGGTAGTGATGCGGAAATGCCATTTGAACCCATCATTGCCAGCGGACCCAATAGTGCGAATCCGCATGCCGTCCCCTCAGACCGGAAGTTACAATCGGGTGATTTGGTCGTGGTTGATTGGGGCGCTTCCTTCCATGGATATGTCTCTGATCTGACCCGAACTTTGGCGATTGGCGAGGTTGAACCTGAACTTCGTAAGATAGCCTCTGTTGTGGAAAGAGCTAATGCCGCCGGGCGCATGGTAGCAGTCCCGGGACTGTCCGCTGGCGCAGTTGACCNNTGCTGCGCGCCAGGTAATTACCGAAGCCGGGTATGGGGAATATTTCATTCACCGTACCGGTCATGGGTTGGGCATGGAAGGGCACGAACCACCGTATATGTTTGGCGAAAACGAAGAAGAGTTGTTGCCGGGCATGACATTCACAGTTGAACCAGGAATCTACTTACCCGGTCGTGGCGGCGTGCGCATTGAAGATGATGTGGTGATCACCGCGGAAGGTGCTGAAACGCTGTCCTCCCTTCCACGCGAACTTTACGATATTTCTGCTTAAGAGGTTAACATGGCATCTCCATTGGTTATTCCTTCGGCTGAACCTTTTTTCTTTCCCGGCGGACCTGTAGGCTGCCTGCTTATTCACGGTTTTACCGGCACCCCTAAAGAGATGCTCTGGTTGGGCGAGCACCTCTCAAAAGAGGGCTTCACCGTCCTCGCTCCGCGCCTCCCCGGACACGCCACAAAACCGGATGATATGCAGCATGTCCATTGGACTGATTGGCTGGCTGCAGTGGAAGACGGATTAAACCTGCTGAAAGGCTGTACTGATCAACAAGTCGTGATGGGGCTTTCGATGGGAGCTGCCCTCAGCCTGATGGCAGCTGCAAGGTATCCCGTGGCGGGGGTTGTGGCTGTATCCGCCCCCTACAGCCTGGGTGATGATTGGCGACTGCCATTTCTGCGCTTTGTGCAACCCTTTATGCCTCGCTACGGCAAAGGAAAACCGGATTGGCAAAATCCGGAAGCAGCGCTTGACCACATTGATTACCCGTACTATCCAACCCGGTCCATTGCCGAATTGGTTGATTTATTGGCTCAAATGCGGAAGGATTTGGCGTCAATTAATGTTCCTGCTTTACTGGTGCACTCACATAAGGACAAGAGCGTGCCTTTTTCGAACATGGAACAAATCGCCTCCCATCTAACGAATACGAAGGTACAAACTTTACCAGTTGAGAACAGTGGGCATGTCATTCTTCGCGAGCCGGACCGATTCGCCGTCTTTGATGCGATTACAAAATTTGTCCGTCAGGTAACTTAACCAGAATGAATCGCAATTTAATACTGGTTGCCATCTCCATGTTCACCTGGGGATTGGGAGAAGGCTTGTTCCTGTACTTTCAACCTATCTACCTGGCTGAGCTAGGCGCTGACCCGGTGATGATAGGGGTAATCTTCGGTGCGATGGGCATTGCCATGGCACTTGCCCAAATTCCAGCGGGGATACTGTCAGACCGGATCGGCTCGCGCCCAATTATGTGGGCATCCTGGTTGCTGGGCACGGCAGCCGGTTGGACGATGGCGCTGGCTCCTTCCCTGCCGTTTTTCATCGTTGGTCTACTTATTTATGGATTGACCAGTTTTGTGGTTGCACCGATGAATGCCTATGTGACCAGTGTACGCGGCAAATGGGCAGTTGCCCGGGCTTTGACATTCGTTGCCGGTCTTTACAGTGTTGGCACCATCATTGGTCCAATTGTCGGCGGCGTACTGGGTGATCGGCTGGGGTTACGATCCATTTATTTCGTTGCAGCAAGTATTTTTATTATCTCAACCATCATCATATTATTTGTGGAGCCAGCGCCCAAGCAGCATCATGCGGAATCTAACCCGGATGCAGGTCATATCCTCAAGAATCGACAATTCCTGCTTTTTGCTGGACTGATGTTTTTCACGTTGTTTGCCCTCGTTTTACCTCAACCGCTTACACCCAGTTACCTTCATGACCAAGGTTTAACCAATCAACAAGTTGGATTGCTAGGCGCATTTGGTAGCCTCGGGAATGCCCTGGCAAATTTGGTCCTGGGCAGCATGCGTCCTCTGGCAGGTTTATTGGTTGGTCAAGGGATGATGGTGGTGTTTTCCCTTTTACTCTGGCAAGGCGGCGTACCTGTTTGGTTTGGGATGGGTTACGTTTTTGTCGGAGGGTACCGCCTCGTCCGCGCCATGGTCCTTGCCAATGCACGCACCATGATCCGTTCAGACCAGACCGGATTGGCTTACGGTTTTATGGAAACCATCAACGCGGTCGCCAGTATCCTCGCACCCCTCTTGGCTGGATTCCTTTACAGCCATAATCCATCATCTGTGTATGTGGTCGCCATCATTGCAATAAGTGTGATGTTGGCTATTTCAGCATTTGTGCTTCCAAAGCTTCACCGAACCAATGGATCACCATGACGCTCCTGCTAAAACATTTCATCTTAGGGTCATTACAGAATAATACTTTCCTGCTTGCCAATGAGGCTACCAGGGAAGCACTGGTAGTAGACCCGGCGGAAGGCAGCGCACTCGTTGCCGATGAAGCTACTCGGAATGGATGGAAGGTTACTGCTGTTTTGTTGACCCACGCCCATTTTGACCACTTTATAGGTTTTCCATCCCTGTGTACTGCCCTTTCGTATCAACCACCCATCTACCTCCATGAAAGTGACCTACCCCTCTATGTGAATGGAGGCGGAGCAAGACAATTCGGATTTACCATACCAACCATGCCATTACCAACTCAGGACTTGAGTTCAAAATCGGCGCTAAACACCGGAGAAGAAATCATCCAGGTTTTTCACACACCAGGTCACTCTCCCGGACATGTCATCTTCTACTTACCTTCCCTGGCAACTGCCCTGGTGGGGGACGTGATTTTCTACCGGGGAATCGGTCGCACTGATTTGCCCGGTGGAGATTATGATCAGTTATTGGGGAGTATCAAAAACGTAGTTTTTAAACTCCCCGATCAGACCATCTTATTCCCGGGACATGGACCTGAGACATCCGTAGCATCAGAACAGAAAGAAAACCCTTTCTTGTAATAAACAAACCGACGCGCATGCGTCGGTTTGATCAATACTTAACTGGTCATTGCTTATTTTGCAAAATCGACTGCCCGGGTCTCTCGAATGACCGTTACCTTGATTTGACCTGGGTACTGCATGGTCTCCTCGATCTTCTTGGCAATGTCACGCGCCAGGCGTGCAGATGCCAGGTCATCGATATCCTCTGGACGGACAATGATGCGAACTTCGCGTCCAGCCTGGATGGCATAACTTTGGGATACGCCCACAAATGAATTGGCAATATCCTCCAGAGCGCGCAGGCGCTTGATGTACTGCTCCAGGTCCTCGCGACGGGCTCCGGGGCGGGCACCGGAAATGGCATCAGCTGCTTCTGTGATAACTGCTTCGACGCTCTCCTGCTCCACCTCATGGTGATGCGACCAAATGGCATTGACCACACGGGGATGAACACCATAGCGTTTGGCGAACTCAGCGCCAATCTGGGCATGGGTGCCTTCCACATTGTGGTCCATGGCTTTGCCCAAGTCATGCAGCAAGCCGCCCGCCTTGGAAAGTTCTACGTCTGCACCTAATTCAGATGCAATCACTGCCGCCAACTTGGCAACCTCAACTGCATGCGCCAACTGGTTTTGACCGTAGGAGGTACGATATTTCAACCTACCGAGGACACGCAATATTTCAGGGTGCAAGGAAGGCACGCCGGCTTCAAAAGCCGCCTGCTCACCTGCCTCAATAATATCCTGATCCACTTCCTTCTGTTCCTCGCCAAGAATCTTCTCAATGTGCGCAGGGTGAATTCGCCCATCCTGAATCAGGCGTGCGAGCGTCCGACGGGCAACCTCACGACGGACCGAATCAAAACATGAAATTGTCACTGCTTCAGGTGTATCATCCACAATCACATCTACGCCGGCAGCCTGTTCAAAGGCGCGAATATTGCGACCATTGCGCCCAACAATGCGCCCCTTCATCTCCTCATTTGGCAGCACAACAACGGAAGTACTAACCTCGGAAACATGATCTGACGCCACTCGTTGGATTGCATCTGCAATGATTTCCCGGGCACGTTTTTCGCCTTCCGCTCGTGCTTCAGATTCAATCTGGCGAATGATGCGCGCCATGTCTGAACGGGCTTCTTTTTCAACCTGCGCCAACAGCTCAGCCCGAGCTTCCTCAACGGACATCTGGGCTATACGGGTTAATTCCGCAGCCTGGGTGCTGTACATTTTTTCAACCTCGACCACCCGGCGGTCCATCAATCCCTGGCGCTTGTTAAGTGCCTGCTCCCGTTGTTCCAATCGTTCGATCCGATGGTCTACTTCGGTGCGGCGTTTTTGCAAGCGCTCTTCTTCACGCCCTAACTCTGTTCTGCGGCGACCAATTTCTGCTTCTGCTTCCTGCAATATTCGAAGCGCTTTGTCGCGGGCATCAATTTCTATCTGGCGGGCTTGCTCAGTTGCTTGCTGAACCACGCCATCTGCTTTTTCTTGCTGTTCCTTCTGGTAACGAGCCTTGAACGCATTTACCAAAAAGAAGGTCAATATGCCTACCAGCACAGCGCTGATCAGCAATATGACCACCAAAAATCGGATATTATTCGGATTCCACATCTTCAGCCTCATCATTTTTCAAAGGTAAGTCCATGAGCGTTTGCCGTTCGTCCCATAATTGTTTTAAGACGGGTTTCACAACGCTGTAGGGGAAACCGCGCCTGAGGAGAAATCCTCCCATTCTGCGCTGAAATGTTTCCCAATCTGCCTGGCGAAGGCGCCCCATGTACTTGCGACCCGCCAAAAGCGCCAAACCCTCTTCCGCTTCGGCTTCCGGTAAACTCTCCTGGATAACTTCCTCGCTGATACCTTTTTGGCGTAGTTCCATTGCAAGTAATCTACGCCCACGTGGTCGGAAAGCAGACCTGTTTTCCACCCAGGATTGAGCAAAAGCAGCATCTGCCAGTAAGCCCGCATGCCGCAGTCTTTCAATCACCTGGTTGCAAACTTCACTCGCCACGCCTTTGTCACTCAGGCGACGGGACACTTCAGCTTCCGAGCGGGGGCGATAATCAATGAATTGCAGCGCTTTCTGATATGCCGACTCCACCTCATCCTGCCTGAGCAGTTGACCTATCTTCTCTTCACTAAGATGGGTACCCACCGTCAACCAGGCAGCAACTATGCGTGCCATTCCGAACGCAAACTCCCCATCCAGATAAACGTTCACCCGATTGGGATTGCGTTTTTGCACTCTTAGCGCTGTGACGACCCGTTCCGCCATACAAAAAGCCATGTCCTGCCGATGGCAGTCATGGCTGTGTGATAATCATCTTCCGTTAGCGAGTCCATAGTCTGAAAACTGCTTATACGACAGCTATCAGGCTAAATTGTAATCAACGCAAGGCGCAGAGTTGATGCATCTTTCCTGCCCTTCAAAGATTGCAGAATTGCACCATCGCCAAAAAATTCCGCTCCGCAATCCAACCTACCGTTGAAAACGTACAACTCCCCTATCGGGAGAAAACGTGCCCAGCACGTCCAAATAAATCACAGCCTTGACCGCCCGTGGGCAATCATCGAGGAATATAATAAATCGATTTAGATTATACATGATTTATTAAGATAATGAAGCTTTTTCCAAGGTAGCTCTTTGGGATTAGTCATGCTACAATTGAACCATGAGTAAAAGCAGATCCCCGATTGATGCTCGTCACCAAACCCAGACCTTCTGGCAGATAATTGTGCCAACCCTGTTGGCATTGCTCTTGGTTGTGGCTATTGGCGTGCTGGTAATCCTTGCCTCTAGCGCACCCGGTGGAGGTTCGACCCGTCAATGGGCAGATATTTCTATTATTCTCCTTCTCTTGCCTGTTATCATCCTAAGCCTCACATGTCTGGTAATTACAATTGCAGCAATTTTCGCGGTCAGTTGGATTACGAAAAAGGTGCCGTTAGCTGCAACCCTTGGTTTACTTTTTCTGCTGAGAATTCAAATAAAAGTTGAGCGATTTAGCAAGGTTGTTACCAAACCAGTCATTCAGGTCCGTAGCGCTTATTCAGGTGGGCAAGTTATCCTGAGCAAGTTTCATCGAAGATTAAGCAAACATTCCGCCATTGAGAAAAGATTAAAGGATTAACCATGGAAGAACAAAAATCTTCAAAGATTCAAACTATCCTGATTGGGGCTGCCATAGGCGCAGCGCTTGGTGCAGTTGCAGGCATTCTTTTGTATCAACGCGCTGAACAAGACCAAACTAAACTTCAAATTTCTGGCAGTGACGGCGTTAAGATCGGCTTAGGTGTCCTGACTGTCTTGCGCTCGATTGCAGATATCGGGCAGCGGAAGTAATATTAACGCGATCTAATCATTAAGTCAGTAACTGTTTTTTGAGGGGGTACTTATCTTATGGATGAAAACCGTATGACACGCATTGCTGCTGCTGGTTTGCTCACAGAAGATACGATCATCCCTTTGGATGGTCGCCCCCGCCCGCCGCAACCAGGAGGCGCAATTTACGCTGCAGTCGGAATGGCAATCTGGTCAGAATCAGTGGGTTTGATCAGCCGGATTGGCGAAGGGTATCCTCAGGAGTGGTTGGAGGAATTTTCGCGCAGGGGTATGGATGTCCGGGCAATTCACAGGATTTCCGAACCTATAGACCAACGGGCGTTTTTTGCTTACACCGATGGCGACAAGTGCGAGCGGGGTAACCCGCTGGCGCACTTTTCACGAGTAGGAGTTGAAATTCCGAAAGGGTTAATCGGATACGAACCTTTGCCGTTTTCTCTGGATAG
>DFYN01000089.1:12673-14033 GCA_002383615.1 Anaerolineaceae bacterium UBA4081 | reverse complement strand
ACCATAACTGTTGATCCAGCCGAAGGCTATATGGATCCTGCCTTCTGGGATGATATGCCTGCCCTCCTGCGAACATTTAACGCATTCCTATGCTCTGAAAAGAAGATACGGCGCTTGTTTTCCGGACGCAGCGGCGATTTATGGGAAATGGCTGAAACATTAGCAGGTTTTGGTTGTCCAATTGTGATCATCAAGCGGGGTAGTCAAGGTCAGTATCTCTATGTCCACGACCGTCATGAACGATTCATCATCCCTGCTTATCCAGTCAGCACTATTCTTGACCCTACCGGATGTGGTGATGCATTCTGCGGTGGATTTCTGGCAAATTATGTGACGACTTATGAACCACTGGAGGCAGCCCTGCACGGAAACATTTCCGCTTCCCTGGTCATTGAAGGCTCCGGTCCCTTTTTTGCCCTTGACTCAATGCCCGGTCTGGCAGAATCACGTTTATTATTCTTGCGGGAACATGTTCGGAAAGCCTAGTATTCCCTACTAATTTTTGCCAACCTAATATTCCTCATCAGTTGAGTTTTCATAAAGCGATGAGAGCGTTCCATTCACAAGATTTTCAAACCAGGTTTTTATAAACACCCAAACCAATTGTCCAGATGCCCGGCGGGCAGTCTTATCGCAACCGGGTTGTGGCGCATAAGCTGTTTTCTCATATTCATCAAGGAGCGCTTTTGCCGGAGTTTCTCCTTCTGGGATGCGCATGATTAGCGCAGCCACCTGCTCTTTGGGAGTTAGAGTGCCAACAGATTGTACGTGGAGTAAGGTTAAGATGGTACTTACCCATCGAAATGACCGTTCCATGTTGCTTAAGGTTTCATAATGCTGCCACTTCCTCAACCAGTCAGGGATCAGGGCATCCTTTCTGTATAACTTTCCAATCCAGTGTGCGGGTCTGATAGGGATACCCCGATTTTTTAATGTAAGAGCAACTAAAACCAACGCCAAAGACCCTAACACTGCCAGTAACCAACCAAGGTTGCGACTCAGTGCATTCAGGAATCGGGTGTACGCATCCGTCTGTGTATTTTCAAACTCGCGTTCAGCCCGTCCTTCACGATCAAAGTCTGTTTCTGGTTGCATGCCAGAAGGTCGTTCAATCCCACCAGAGGGCAGTGCAGGCGAGTCCGCCGCCTCACTCGGTCTCATAACAACTGGCTGCGTAGACGTCGGCTCGAATTCAACCCACCCCAAACCAGTGAAATACACTTCAGTCCATGCATGGGCGTGCTTACGGCGAACTATGTACTCTTTCGTGGATTCATCATAATCGCCCTGGGCGTAACCTACTGCAACCCGCGCTGGAATGCCGACAGCCCGCAGCATGAGCGTTTCTGCACTGGCATAG
>DFYN01000089.1:12271-12583 GCA_002383615.1 Anaerolineaceae bacterium UBA4081 | reverse complement strand
CATCCGGCAATCGTAGATACCGACTTCTTACCCATTCCGGGTACTCAGATGTGGCGCCCAATAATTGTTCCCTGGATGGAACTGCCACCTGGCTGTCGACCTGATAGGTCTCTCCTGCTCGAACCGGGGGAGAGATTGAAATTCCGACAGAATCATATAAAGCCGNNTTTGATTCAAACAAGAACCAATCAATTGGGTCCCAACTACCGGGAGCAGGTTCAACTGAGGTGGCGTAATTAATATTCGCGCGCAAGTAATTTGTAATTGCCTGGGCTTTTTCATACGGTGTGGTTAAATTTGCTGTAACTTCCT
>DFYN01000089.1:11376-12199 GCA_002383615.1 Anaerolineaceae bacterium UBA4081 | reverse complement strand
ATTCCGACAGAATCATATAAAGCCGCACCCGTGCGCACCCCTAACAAATTAACTGAACGACTGACTGACAGGACTGTTGGCGGCGCAAATAATTGACTTGATATAGGCACAGCGGAGGTCAGTGAGATGGTAACAACCGCTCGACCCTGGTCCAAAGGAGGTGGAATAATATCATCACCGGGCTGACGGTTTTGCGCCATGACGACACCGGCATGCCATTGACCATTCTCATAATACTCATAAGACCGAGCCCGCCAGTAGAATCGCGGTAAATTCTCAGGTTTATCACTTACTTTTACCGTAAACACGATATCGTCTGATAGCGGCACCACGGTTCCCAATGCAAGGTCCGACCCAAACATTTCGCTGGTGGATACCGCTGGACCTTGTAACGGGGCAAAAAGGCGAGAAAAAGTGTCTTTGAAATCTTGAGCAGTTTCGATTAACTGACGGCGTTCAGGTGATTCACCTTGCAAAGCACGAACCACAACTGGAATATTCCAGGCGAGCCACACAATGACCAATGAGGCGATGATGGCACTTCTCGCCAATTTAGAGCCGGTTTCCTCATCTAATCCTATACCGGATGCTTCGTACCGCCTTAAGTTGTCCAGGAAATACATGCGGGCTATCAGGATGATGGTCGCAAACATAAATGCGCCGGAATAGAATGGATACGACATGTAAGGTTGAAATGCATCAAAACACGCCAACGCCACGCCCGCCACTGCCAGTGGAATCCAGGGTTTGCCATAGCGAGTCAACAAGTATCCCCCCGTTAACCCGATGAACCACAATAAAGTAAACATACTGGCAACAAATA
>DFYN01000089.1:409-11278 GCA_002383615.1 Anaerolineaceae bacterium UBA4081 | reverse complement strand
ATAAACGCAAGAATGATGACGCTAACCGAACGATCCAATTGGTCTGTCCAGCGCGTTACTTCCAGCCGCCGGGCAGTCATGTAAAAGGCTGTTCCAAGGCTGAGGACTGCCAACCAATTCCACCACCGTTCTGGGGACGTTTTCATTTTCTGAGTGTACAATAATCCTTAATCACAGTCAATCAGAAGGGAATCATACGATGGAAAACATCTGGCCGATAGAAATAAACATCATCCTCTTTTTGCAATCTCTTGGTTTATGGCTGAAACCAATCTTTTCAGCCATCACATTCCTGGGGTCCGAAGAATTTTACATGGTCGTCATGCCTGCGCTATATTGGTGCCTCAGCACTGCCCTAGGCTTTCGAATTGGGCTTATTTTGTTACTCAGTGGGACTTTCAACACCATCTTCAAATGGTTAGGGGCTTCTCCAAGACCTTACTGGGTTGATACCCGCGTTTCTGCAATGTCCAGTGAAACCGGCTTTGGGCTGCCTTCCGGACACAGCATGAATTCTGCTTCCATCTGGGGATTGATGGGATTCAAGATTGGTAAATCCTGGAGCATCATCGGCGCTCTGGTCATCATTTTCTTGATTGGGATCTCCCGACTTTACCTGGGGGTTCACTTTGTCTCAGATGTCCTGGCGGGCTGGCTGCTGGGAGGGTTGCTGCTGTTCGCCTTTTTAAAGTTGGACAAACCCATCAGTAAATGGTTGTCAGGCTTGTCCTTGACTTCTCAAGTCTTATTATCTGTTGGTAGTTCCCTCCTGATTATTGTCCTCAGCCTTGCTACTGTTTTATTGAGGCAAAACTGGACGCTCCCGGAATTGTGGTTGACGAATGCCCTGGCAGCTGGCGCTGAAGCGCCCAATCCATTGGCAATTAGCGGCATTTTTACCTCTGCTGGAACCTGGCTTGGAATGGCTCTCGGGTATACCCTTCTCCGCCACTTCCAGGGTGGCTTCAACGCAGATGGAACCATCTGGCAGCTTATCATGCGGTACGCGATTGGTCTGGTGGGTGTGCTGATTCTCTGGAAAGGTCTGGGCGCAATCCTGCCTACGGAACCTGATGTCCTTGCATCCATATTAAGGTACTTACGCTACGCATTGGTGGGATTGTGGATTGCCTGGTGGGCTCCAGTTGTTTTTTTCAAGCTAAAAATAGCAAAACCTGTCTAAATACCTATACCTTACTTAGTTTCTGATGTAAAATAATATTAATACGGAGGTGACACATGCGACAATTAGGTAATTTCCTTGGAGGCGCGTTACTGGGTGGGTTAGTTGGTGGTCTTTTGATGTTGCTCTTCACCCCCTACCCCGGAAGTGTTGTACGACAAAAACTGGACGACTATGTCCATGAAATCACAGATGAAGTACGGGAGGCTGCCCGGTCGCGGGGAGAAGAACTACATATCCAGTTGGATCAGTTGCAAGGTCGAGCTGAAACCAAAGTAGAGTAAACAAAAAGCTGCGGATGATGAACATCCGCAGCTTTTTTATAACTTATAAATTGGCTATTCGATGATATAGCGATAAGTGGCTGGTTGGCGCGTGAACCGGGCAGTACCACTAATCACAACAATAACCTTTTCAACATCCCCTCCAATTTCAAGCTGGGTCGAATAGGATTGACCAGGCAAGACTTCTACCTGTTCAACGGTAGTACTTGAGCCCTTGCGGATAATTGACAATCGATACGTTTGTGGCAAGATATTTTGGATACGGACAAATCCGCCTGCTTCCCATCCGCCGGTATCGGATTCAAAATCAGAGCTGTAGTTTATTGCATTTATGGCGACGTCATCCAACATGAATCCTTCTGCATTTACGGCTTCGTCTGTCACATATTCAAACCGTAAAGTTACTTTCTGTCCGGCATATTTTGAAAGGTCTACCTCTTCTTGAATCCAACCGTCTGGCTCGCCATTGTAAGCACAACCATAACTGTTGCCTGAAGGGTCGAAAGTGGTGCACGAAGGCGGAGCGAGGTTTTCCCAATCCTGACCGTCAGTAGAGGCAAGCAAATACAAGTAATCATAGTCTTTCTCAATCTGGTACCACGTCCAATAGGAAAACGATATCGGTCCGCTAACGTTAGTCAGGTCGAAATTCTGCTGCAACCACATGTCCGAATTGTCACCCTTGTTTGACCAATAAGCATACTTGCCTGAATGGGGGTCTTGCGGAACAACCTTAACGCTGGGCTGTCCTTCGAATGAGAAAGTATAGGATCCATCGCACTCAATACTGAGGTAATCAGTGCCGTACTGCCTCACATCACGCGACTCCCAACTGGTGGGACAACTGTAAAAAGAATCTTCAGTAAATATCTCAGCCAAATCGTGATCGCTGACATAGCCATATTGTCCGCTGATAATCGTGCGATCATTCAGGTAGTTCGCGACAGCCCAATCAGCAAACACATCATCAGCCATGACAAAGCCAGTGTTATCTGCCTTCTTGACTCCCTGCTCAAGCAGCACCTCATCTACGCTCTGAATGTCATTCTTCTGCTCAGCAACCAATGCCTGTGTGGCATCTTCACCAAACCGGTCCAGGAAATAGCTCATGAACAAGAACGATGATCCATAATGAACATAGGTATCCCCATCGTAAGGCCAATCAGTTAATTGGATGTCGGGGTCCATCAGGAAATAGGAGGCAGCAGGACCAGGATCATACCCATTCAAGAATGCCGCCAGCTCAGAAAAACCCTCATTGACCCATGAGACTTCATTTTTATCTTGATAATCATGAATCATGTGCTGAAATTCATGAGCCAGGACTTCGTAAGTAAACGCTTCGCTAAAATCGATATAATCAGCATTCAAAAAAAACATTTCATGCGCGTTGGATGTCTTGCTCACAATAGGTGGCTCTGAATTAGATGAGGAATAATAACCCGCTGCATCGCCTAATCCCCTAGCGTGCAAAATATACAGGTGGACGTCATTATCAATTCCCGGTGTGTTTTCACTGCCAAAGAATTCCCGGTCAGTGGGGTAAATTTTGGATTCAAATGTGTCAACAAGTTTCTTTAACTCAGTAGAATTATAAGAAACGCCTTTTTCAATCCAAAAATATACATGCGGGGTTTCATACGCCAACAACGCTTCAACCTGGAATGCCTGATTTGTCTCCGTATTGGATGCCCAGAAAACCTTGCGATCGCCCACATCAAAAGGCGCATCTGGATCAATAACGACCTCAGGGATAAAATCCAATCCCAAGAATCGCTTTGCAAGCTCACTGGTATTCCCCTGAGGAATCTCCGCAGACGCCAGCGTGCTATAGGTTTCACCAGCGCCTNNGGTTGGCAGGATGGTCGGTTTGATCCACCGGGATGTTTCTGTGATAACCCCTGTCTCCGGTGAAGTGGAATCGACCTTTTCAAAAAATACCAATAATCCTGCAGCGATGGATATCGCAGCCAGGCAGATGCAACTGACCAGGACAATAGCGATGATGATAAAAACTTTTCGTTGATTGGATGTCATATGGATGAACCTTCCCTTATTTGTAGACCACTTGGAAGACCTGCGGCTGCCGTTGCCAATCCAGCTGTAAACCACAGGTACGGTAACGCAAAGGAGTCAATACTGAANNGATGAAAACATGAGCATAAGTAGCCAGGTTAAAAATAATACGAATCCCACCACACCTGTTTCCGCTAACAAGCGCACCCATAAGCTTTTGATGTTTAGCAATACATTTTCACGAAACATCAGCCGCCGAACCTCAATCAGGAACCAACCATAGGCAGGCATTTTTTGCTCAAAATAAAATCCTGCATTTCCTAAACCCACACCCATCAGGGGATGGTCTGTGAATATATTCCAGCCAGTTTGCCAGTAGACAATCCGCTCACCGAATTTGAGTGAGTTAGCATAACGCAGCAAGGGGTTATCATCAGCCAATTTCACATTGAACACATCAGCCATGCGTGGGTCCAGTTTGCTCAATGCCGCCAATCCGCCAACTGCTATTCCAATGTAACTCACCAGTATCAAGAGGATGACAATGCCTGTCAGGCTGCGGCGAATTGCTGGAGAAATGGCATTGCCATGCCTCACAGGTAAAATCCAAGTGGGCGCTTTATGAACCAACCACACAGTTGCCCGCCAAATCAATACCGCCAGCATAAGAGCAAAACCCAGAAGACCCACCCGGGAATAGGAGAGCCATAAAGCAGCAATTCCACCAATAAGGAGCAGGTTCTCGAAGGAAAGTTTTAGAATCCGAATGGAGTGGGCAGAAGTCCGCCTGACGGTGGCTGCCAACCATAAGGGCAGGTACACCAGGTTCAACTGGTGCGCCAGCCAGGACGGTTCCAGTGCAAAACCGGTCACACGCTGCCTGTACAGCACACCCATGGATAAGAAGTCCTGGATTTCTCGCATCCAAAGCGGGTAACGGTGACCGCTGTACCAGGCTGCGGCTTGTAAGCCGCACCAAATCAAAACAGCCAACCCCGACCAATTGATGATTTTCANNTCCTGAGCCCATACCACTGTGACCAAATAAAACAGCACACCAATGGCTAAGGTCACAAGGCTTTCAATTTGGTTTCTTAAAGGGGACATATCCTTAAAACCTGGGGTTAGACCAAACATGCTAATGGCGGTAACCGCCAGGCACCAAACCAGAAAACCCAACAATGGACGAACCTGCCCCGGTAGGGGACCACCCTTAAGCAAAAACGGAATTAGACTCCCAACGACTAATATTAACAGGAAGATGCCGGACAAAGCAGCAACAGAGCTTGACCCTACCGCACGGGCAATCAGGGGTAGGCTGCTAATTGGTAAAAAAGCAACTAATAGCCACCAACTGCCCGTCATAACCCAACGCAAAGCTTTACGCAGCACGGTCTCCCTCAGAACTGGGCGGTAACCAACCCAAACTGACCAGGCAATAAGCCAACAAAAGACCTAGCAGGCTACCTGCCAAAGTCAGGACACCAAGGGAAGAAGAAACTTGTTGAGCTTTCGCGATCGGCGAAGGGGATAAGAAAGACATGCCAGGTGCGACTCCTCTGGCAGCAGTCGTTGCTTCAGCCAAAGCAGTGGATAACGCATCAATCTGCTCCAGTTTGTCGTCTAAGCTGAGTGAATCACATGCTGTTGAAACAGGGCTCACCAGTGCGGATTGTTGAAAGCAAGATGTAAGGTCATCTACTGCTTTCTGGATTTGAGCAGCTTGCACCGCGTGGGCAGCTGAATCTGTCAGGTATTGGTAAGCGTTTTGGCTCCAGATATCCACTAACTTTTCCGCTTTCTGAGGAGAATCCGCACGGGCTCGTAACGTAACCGCATATTGAAACCGCTCTGCCCAAAGATCGGCTGCCAAATCGGAATTCTGATTAACCAAACCTTGTTCAATGGCTGTTTTTGTCGTTTCTTCCAGTACTTCCAAAGAGAGGCAATTACCGACGATGTTTTGCATCAACCGGTCTTCATCCGTATCGCTGAGGTCGCCAGTTTCAGTCAGGTCAACACTAACGCCAATGACTGATTTTGCTTCGTAAACCCGGGGTGAAAACCAACCAAGGCAATATCCCATCACGCCCCCTGCCAATCCTAAAACAACAAATAACCACCACCATTTAATAGCAGTTATCAAAGTGCTGCGGGTCTTCACTTCTGTTTCGTTCATTTCTGACGGAGCCATCCTCGTCCTTCCTGACAACAACAAACGCCGCCCGATTCAGAGATTCCGCGTTCGCCATTTAGCCAAAGCGCTGCGGTACTGACAGGCGGCGTGGATAGCCGTATTGTACCGGAAAACGGGTCAGAAAGGAAATTACTTCCGCACGAAGTTAATAATCGCCAGGTTCTGTAGGCAATCTGAACTGGTAGAAAATGGTACTGCTGCAGACAATGCATTTCCATTCAAATCCATTAATTGAATGGTTAGTTTGTTGGTTGTCGCAATCGCGCTGCTTCCCAGTACAATCTCAAAAGCAGCGTCACCATAATACTTGCCTGCAGTCATCCCGGTCAATCCAACTTTATTGATCGCGGTTGTTCCATATGTCCCTTTGATCACTACCACGATAGCGCTAATGGGTTTGCCGGTCGCATCAAAAACCTGACCTGCCACGCCTGACCAATTACAGGCTTTGTCCAGGTAAGCAAAATTCTTTAAGTAAACAGGCGAACCTGTTTGGATGGCATACGGAACCGGTGTAGGTTGTGGGGTGAACGTNNTGGAGGTACAGGGGTTGTATTGGATGGTGGGCAGGTTGGGCATACCGGGCAGGGACTTTCAACAGCTGCCACGGTTTTAGGAGCAATGCTGGATGGCAGCGAAATAGGAGAAGCAGAACATCCTGTAATAAAGAGGATGATAAACAGCCAGGTAATTTTCTTAATCATATGACCTCCTACACACCAAGCAAGTATTGATACCCGGATGTTGCACGTTTTGTGCCATCACAGATTCTTACTTGGGATAGGCTGATTAAGTCTTCGTTGTCGTCAATCCATAAACTTGCCATTTTGATAAAACAGCTCGCCATCCACCTGGATTTCACTGTCTTTCCGTAAATCACAAATCATATCCCAATGGATTGCACTTTTGTTGGTGCTGCCTGTTTCAGGATATCCTGCACCCAGCGCCATATGGAATGTGCCGCCTATTTTTTCGTCAAACAGTATATTTTGAGTGAAGCGGTCAATTTCAAAATTTGTGCCGATGGCAAATTCGCCCACATACCCGGCGCCGACATCACTGGCAAGCATTTCATGCAGAAATGCTTGATTTTTCCTGGCAGTGGCTTTGACAACCCGACCCTTCTCAAACTTAAGCTCCACACCCTCAACAACACGCCCACCATAAATTGCCGGATAAGAGAACCGCACCCATCCATTTACAGAGGTTTCTACAGGTCCTGTGTAAATCTCGCCGTCCGGAATGTTATGACGACCACAGGAATTCATAAATTTGCGGTCCTTTATGGAAAGCATCAAATCCACGTCTGGACCATGCAATGTGACCTGGTCGTGTCCTTCAATGCGCGCAATCCGTTTGGCTTGTTCTGCACCGACGCCCTGCCAGTAAGCAACCGGATCAGGCGTGGTTTCATCCACATGACAGGCACGATACACAAAATCCTCATACGCCCGCAAGCTCATTTCGGCTTCCATGGCATAAGCCTCTGTTGGATACAGGCTGCTCAACCACCGCATTGAGCCATCTGCACCCCGCCGCATCACAACCTGTTGGATTTGAGACATTGCCTTTTGGCGTCGTCCACTTTTCGTAATGTCCACACCACTCAGCATGCGTGTGTTGGTCTCTGAGTAAAAACGGATACGCGTTTCAAACTGCTCGGCGGCTAACTTTGCAAATGGCGGAACTTCATCCAGCTGCTCCCCATTGGCATACGTCAAATACAGTTCCTCTTGCTCCTGGAAGGTTAGTAGCACATGGGGATGACCTCCTCGTTCCAACACCCTTTGAAACACTGCTCGGACAGCAGGCTCAGCGGCAGTAGTCGCCTCAATCCAAACCCGGTCGCCGGGTTGCACATTTACCGAATAATCCACCAGTAATTTCGCAAACTTTGTTATGCGCTCATCCATATGAATACCTCCTGAGTGAGATAATAGATTCTACCATCGAGCCAATTCTCGAATATAATCCAGATGAGGTACCCTGATGAAACAAGTCTTACAAAACATGAAAAATGGTGAAACCCAGGTTGTTGAGGTGCCGTGCCCGTCAGTCCGCCGTGGGACAGCCCTTATCCAGACGATGGCATCCCTTGTTTCTGCTGGCACCGAACGCATGCTGGTAGAGTTCGCAGAAAAAAGCCTGGTTGGGAAAGCCCGTTCCCGCCCTGACCTGGTCCGCCAAGTCGTGGACAAGGCTCGCCGAGAAGGGATCGTGCCCTCCATGGAGCAAGCGTTTAACAAACTGGACCAACCCATGGTCTTGGGATACTCCTCAGCCGGCATCATTCTGGAAGCTGGCGAAGGGCTGAAGGGTTTCAAGCCAGGTGATAGGGTAGCCTGTGCGGGTGGCGGGTACGCCGTCCATTCCGAGATGGCGATCGTGCCGCAGAATATGCTCACCCACCTCCCAGACAATGTTGATTTTGAGTCAGCTGCGTTTACAACCCTGGGCGCTATCGCCTTACAGGGTTTCCGTCTTGCTAATGTTCAGGTTGGTTCAAACGTCTGTGTCATCGGTCTTGGATTATTAGGCTTGTTAACAGTTGGCATTGCAAGGGCTGCCGGTTGCCGGGTGTTTGGCGTTGATCTAGACCCTGCCCGGGTCAAGTTGGCAGAGGAGTTTGGTGCGACTGCAGTCCTGCGAGCAGACGCGGAAGCTGAAGGCAAAACGTTTTCACGCGGCAAAGGTTTTGACGCCGTTCTGATTTGCGCAGACGCATCCTCCAACGACCCGGTTGAGCTGGCAGGCGTATTGGCACGCGATAAAGGCGACGTGGTTGCGGTGGGCGCCGTTGGGCTCAATATCCCCCGCAAGGTTTACTACGAAAAAGAGCTTCGGTTCCAGGTCTCACGTTCTTATGGACCCGGACGGTATGACCCTTTGTATGAAGAGGGTGGCTATGATTACCCCCTCGGACAGGTGCGCTGGACTGAGGGACGTAACCTGGAATCGTTTGTCGATTTACTGGCATCTGGTAAATTGGACGTGCATCCCCTCATCAGCCATCGTTTTCCCATTGATGTCGCTGGTGAAGCATATGACCTGATTACCGGCAAAAAGCAAGAACCTTTCCTGGGTGTGCTCTTAACTTACCCGGACTCCCCCAATGGACCACCTGTGAGTAAGCGCGTGATCTTTCACACCCAGGCTGCGCCGGTGACTGGAAAAATCAGAATCGGTGTCCTGGGTGCCGGAAATTATGCCTCAGCTGTTTTCCTGCCCGCCATCAAGAAAGTGGGCGGTGTGACGCTGGTTGGGATTGGTTCTTCATCTGGCTTGAGCGCTCGCCATGCGGGTGGGCAGTATGGCTTCAGTTACGCCACATCGGATGAGACCCAAATATTGGATGATCCGTCTATTCAACTTGTTGTAGTGTTGACCCGTCACAATTCACATGCACGCCAAATTCAGGCTGCCCTCACAGCAGGCAAAGCCGTTTATTGCGAAAAACCTCTTGCGATTTCCGAGGAGCAGTTAACGGGGATTGAGAGATTGCTCGAAACACCGGAACTACCCCTCTTGACAGTAGGCTTCAACCGGCGCTTTGCACCTTTTGCACAAAAATTACTTGGTTTTCTGGGTAATTCTTCGCAACCCATGTATATCCATTATCGGATTAATGCAGGTTTCATCCCACTGACCCATTGGCTGCATGACCCGTTGGTTGGCGGGGGACGCATCATTGGAGAAGCGTGCCATTTCATTGACTTCTTAACCTACCTCACAGGTCAGGTTCCAACTGGTGTCACCGCCACGGCGCTTCCAGACGGGGGCATATACCGGCAGGATAACGTCACAATGACCTTCGACTACCCGGACGGTTCCATTGGGACGGTCACTTACCTTGCCAACGGGGATAAATCCTTCCCCAAAGAGCGTGTCGAAGTATTCTGCGGCGGCAAGGTTGCTGTGTTGGATGATTTTCGCAGCCTTAGCCTGACGAACGCTGGACGAACAACCCGCCACCAATCCAGGTTAAGTCAAGATAAAGGACATGCGCACGCCTGGCAGGCATTTCTCCAGGCTGTTCAATCAGGTGGTGAGCCAACCATTCCTTACCATCAGCTACTGGGTGTCACACGGGCAACGCTGGCAGTCATGGAATCCCTGCGCGATGGTTCGCGAAAAGCCATTGGCTAACAAGTCTGGCAAGCCTATCCTCCAAAAGTTATCACAGGCTGTTGAATCCGCCGCAACCCTGGGCATGCCTGCCATCTGGCATTATGCCCAATATCAGATGTATATCAAATCTGGTGCAGCGCAACGGTTGAAGCCTACCCAATGGGCTCCAAACGTGATAGATGCATGCCTGGATTCTTTTCGACCTCTCTTCATTCAACCCAGCCNNGACGAATTGTGCGCAGGGCAATTCCACCCCTTTGGCGGTCCCGCCCAAGCCCTTCGCTTGACACCCCCAAAACCACTCCTACCCTGGACGCGTTACGACAGTCAGCTCAATGGCGAAGACATAAAATTTTGGTGGGAACCTGCCCGCATGGGTTGGGTTTTTGTGTTGGGTCGTGCATACACCCTGACTGGCAATGAAAATTATGCAGCAACCTGCCTCCGTTACCTGTTAACTTTTATAGACGATAATCCGCCTTATACAGGACCCAACTGGGCATCCGCGCAGGAAGCAGCCCTGCGGATTCCGGCGGTCCTCTTTGCCCTGCAGATATTTCGCTCATCTCAATTTCTTACGAAAGATATCCAGCGGCAATTAGTCCAGTCTATCCTCGTCCATGCAGAGCGCATTCCGCCGACCCTCAATTACGCCAGGGCGCAACGCAATAACCATCTCCTCTCGGAAGCATTAGGTCTGGTACTGACAGCTACGTCCTTCCCAACACATCCAAAATCAGGCAAATGGTTGGCTGCCGGCGAACTAATTTTTTCATCTGCCCTGCTGGACCAAATAGACCCTGAGACAGGTGAGTATATCCAACACAGCGTTAATTACCACCGCCTGATGCTCCACCTCGCCTTGCTGTGGTCAAGATCGCTGACAATCCGCAGAAAACCAATTCCGCAGGATTGCTCGCAGAGATTAACCCTGGCAGCATTCTGGTTGAAGGACTGGACTGACCCTGTTAGCGGTCAAGCCGCCAACCTCGGTCATAATGATGGCTCAAACCTCCTGCGTTTAGACACTGAACCAATTGATTCTTACCGTCCAATTTTCC
>DFYN01000089.1:0-250 GCA_002383615.1 Anaerolineaceae bacterium UBA4081 | reverse complement strand
TGGTTGGATGGGCTCAATTTAGCAGGCGATGCCGGCACGTACCTCTACAACGGTGACCCGCCCTGGGATAATGGTCTGGCATCCGCATTGGTCCACAACACGATTACGGTTGAAGACCGGGAGCCCATGTTGAAGGCTGATCGCTTCCGCTGGCCGCGCTGGTCAAGTTCAGTTGTACAACCTCCTGCTTCCCCATCGGGCTGGCTGCAAGTCAGCCACCAGGCTGCTTATGGTGGTTGGAAGCATATTC
>DFYN01000054.1 GCA_002383615.1 Anaerolineaceae bacterium UBA4081 | reverse complement strand
CCCCCGCCACTCCGGCACACCAACCCACACTTACCCTTTGGCGACCAGCGCTCTGCGCCTTTTTACGGTATGGATATCCTCTCCGTCAAGCAATTCGACCGCGAGTCGTTAGGATACATCTTTGAAGTGGCACACGAGATGGAAGAAATGGTCAGGCGGGTGGGCACCTTCGACCTGTTGAAAGGAAAAATCCTTGCCAGCGTCTTCTATGAACCGTCCACGCGTACCTCCTCTTCTTTTACGGCTGCCATGGAACGGTTGGGCGGTTCGGTCATCCCCATAAACGAGGTACGCTACTCTTCAGTCAGCAAAGGCGAATCCCTGCCGGACACCATCCGCACCCTGGAATGTTATGCGGATGTCATCGTCCTGCGTCATTCCGAGGTAGGTTCGGCTGCCCTGGCTGCCCGGTACGCCAGCAAGCCCATCATCAACGCCGGCGATGGTGTGGGCGAGCACCCCACCCAGGCGCTGCTGGACCTCTTCACTATTCTGGAAGAGATGAAGCGGGTGGATGGGCTGACGGTGACCCTACTGGGCGACCTCAAAAACGGGCGTACCGTCCACTCCCTGGCACGCCTGCTATCTCTATTCAAGGTAAAGATTAACTACGTGTCCCCTGAGATTTTACGGATGCCGGCTGAAGTGCTGGCTGAGGTGACGGAAAAGGGCATCCCTCAACGTGAGGTTACATCCCTTGAGGAAGTCCTGCCGGAAACAGACGTCCTGTATGTCACCCGTGTCCAAAAGGAACGCTTTGAAAACCCTGACGATTATGAGGCTGTTCGGGGTAGTTATGTGATAGAACCCGACCTGATGAAACGCGCTAAGGATGATATGATTGTGATGCATCCGCTCCCTCGGGTGGGTGAGATTGACATGTCCTTTGACGCTGACCCGCGTGCTGCCTACTTCCGCCAGATGGAATATGGTCTATACGTCCGCATGGCGCTCCTTGCGCTTGTGCTGGGCAAAGCCTGATAGGAAATCAATATGACTACTTTCATTGAAAAACTTGAGCGCCGTGTACGCGAAATCGACTCCCTCTTGTGCGTCGGTTTGGATCCACACCCGGCAGATTTGCCCGAACAATCCGCAGCCGCCGCCAAACAATTCTGCCTCAACCTCATCAACGTGGCAGCGCCTTATGCGGCTGCCTTCAAACCCAACTCGGCTTTTTTTGAAATCTACGGGGCGGAAGGCTGGCAGGCATTACAGGAAGTGATCGCCGCCATCCCCGCTGGTATTCCAGTCATCCTGGATGCCAAACGGGGAGATATCTCCTCAACTGCGGATGCCTATGTCAAATCCGTGTTTGGACGGTTGGGCGCCCATGCTGTGACGCTCAACCCTTACCTCGGATACGACTCAATCCAACCATTCCTTCAGGATCCTGAACACGGCGCTTTTGTGCTGTGCCGNNTGGTCTGCGAGTGTGCTCCCATGCGTGTCTATGAAAAAGTGGCAATGCTGGCGCGAGAATGGAACACTCAAAACAACCTGGCATTAGTGGTTGGCGCTACCTATCCCGAAGCGCTGCGCAGCGTTCGCCGTCTGGCGCCAGAGTTGTGGCTGCTGACGCCCGGCATTGGCGCCCAGGGGGGAGACCTTGAAGCAGCCTTGCACGCCGGCTTACGTCGCGACGGATTGGGCATGCTGGTTCCGGTAGCCCGCGGCATTTCGCGCGCAGCAGACCCTGAAGCAGCAGCACAGAATCTGGTCATCAAAATCCGGAAAATCCAGGCTGATTTCCGCAGCCACCCGGAAGTGACTGAATTGGAAGCCGAAGTTGACCGGTTGGAAGCCCTGGCAGATGGGTTGATGGAAGCCGATTGCGTCCGCTTTGGACAATATAAACTTAAATCCGGTCTGATCTCACCCATTTACATAGACCTGCGGCGTCTGGCGTCCTTCCCGAAAGTCCTTGCAGATGTGGCTGCTGCATACCAGCTCATTTTGAAAGACCTGCAATTTGACCGCATCGTTGGGCTGCCATATGCCGCCATGCCGATTGCCACAGCAATATCGCTGCAAACCGGGTACCCGATGATTTACCCCCGCAAAGAGGTCAAGAACTACGGGTTGCAGTCGGAAGTGGAAGGTGAGTTTAAATCCGGCGAACGGGCTGTTGTGATTGACGACCTTGCCACCACAGGCGGTAGTAAATTTGAGATTATTGAAAAGCTGACAGCCGTAGGGTTGGATGTCAAGGATGTAGTCGTCTTGATCGACCGCCAGTCTGGTGCAGCTGAAGCCCTGGCGGAAGCCGGTTTCACCATGCACGCCGTGCTGAAACTGACCGACCTGTTGGATTACTGGGAGCGTACGGAACGCGTTCCGGCGGAGAAAATCCAGGCTGTGCGAACTTTTCTGGCACAACAGGAAGCCTGACATGTACGCCCACCTGCGCCCCTGGATATTCCGCTCACAACCGGAACAGGCGCACCACGCCACCATTGCCCTGCTACAATTGGCTGGCGCTATCCCGCCCGCCCGCTGGCTCATCCGGCGAATGTTCCCTGTTCGCAACCAGGGTCCTCAGGTGACTGCCTTTGGCGTTACTTTTCCAAACCCGATTGGCATGGCTGCCGGTTATGACAAGGACGCCCTTGCCTGGCGCGGATTGGGGTGCCTGGGTTTCGGGCATATTGAACTGGGAACGGTCACACCGGTTGCCCAGCCAGGCAATCCCACCCCCCGCATTTTCCGCCTGGTTGAAGATGATGCCGCCATCAACCGCATGGGGTTTCCAAACCGAGGCGCGGATTTTATTGCCCAACAATTGCGCGGAAGGCGCCCCCCCGGTCTGGTCCTCGGCATGAACATTGGCAAGAATAAGACCACACCTAACGAAGAAGCCGTCAACGATTACCTGAGCCTGCTGCGCACCTTTGCACCACTGGTGGATTACCTGGCAGTCAACATTAGTTCGCCCAACACACCTGGCTTGCGCGCATTGCAATCCCGGGCACCCCTGGAAGCGCTGCTGATAGCGTTGGCAGATGAGCGCATCCGCCTGATTTCTGAGTTGGGCAAGCCCATCCCCATCCTGGTCAAGTTATCGCCTGATTTGACCGATGCGGAACTTGAGGATGCCATCGGTGCAGTGGAAACTGCCGGTATGGACGGATTAATCCTTACCAACACCACCCTGCAGCGTGCCGGATTGGGTTCTTTAAAAGCCACCGAAACTGGCGGCTTATCAGGTGCGCCCCTCCGTTCAATCAGCACCGCCATGCTCAAGCGTGCCCGCAAGCTGACCAACCTCCCCATTGTTGCCAGCGGGGGAGTCATGACTGAGGCGGACGCGCAGGAAAAGCTAGATGAGGGCGCTTGCCTGGTACAAATTTACACCGGTCTCATCTTCCGTGGTCCGGGCTTTCCTGCGGATATCCTGAATCACGGCTTGCACCTATAATTACCTTATGACCCCTACCTGGTATCGCGAACCGAGCGAAACGCCTGTATTCATCCTGACCATCACAGCTGTACTGGTGTTGGTCGGTTTGACTGCCGGCTTGACGGTCTGTATCGTGCCCATCATTGTCCTGATTATCCTGGTCATGTCCTATGGTTCCACCCAGGCACACCATCAAGAATTGATGAAAAGCGCCACACCTGTCAGCCCCACCCTCACGCCTGAGCTGTATGCATTAGTTAAACAATGTGAGCGTGAGCTTCAACCCGGTGACATGGAAGTGTATGTCACCAACTCACGGGAGATGAATGCCTACACCTTTGGGCTGAGCACACCCAAAGTTGTGGTGCTGTACTCTGCTTTGTTCGATGTTATGGATGCAGATGAGTTGAAATTCATTGTGGGGCATGAGTTTGGGCATGCCGCCCTGGGTCACACCTGGCTGAACACGCTGCTGGGTGGCATGGCAGGCGTCCCGATGCCCATCGGTGCAGCGGTGTTGCTCACCCTCGCATTTCGCTGGTGGAACAGGATCTGCGAATACTCTGCCGACCGGGCGGGTCTGCTGGCATGCGGATCACTCAATTCTGCCACCCGTGCCCTGGTCAAACTGGTCAGTGGACCCATCCATTCAGAAGAACAATATGATCGCATCATGGCTGCCATTGATGCTGAAGATGACAATATTATGAACGTTTTAGCCCAATCCTTTGCCACCCATCCAATGATCATTGACCGCATTGAACACTTGCGCAGTTTTGCAGCCGAAAAACGGATCAGGTGAACTTAAGTGATTAGTCATTAGTGATCAGGTGTTTCCCATCCTGATTCCTGATTATGATGACCGGGCTTATGAGAGCCTGGTTTCTTGTTAAATCGAGCGCAATTCTGATTTCATGAGGTTCGTACATCGACGCATGGATATTCCTCCGTAGTCGGCACACCCTAATATCAGGTATAATCGCAAGCAGGAGTATTCTGCCCCGCTGACTGCTGGAGAC
>DFYN01000099.1 GCA_002383615.1 Anaerolineaceae bacterium UBA4081 | reverse complement strand
TTAATCTAATCAATAATTATTGAACACAATCCCTGAGGTATAATCAATCCGATTATGGAAACAGCTACCTGGCGTCTTATTCATCATCGCCGCCAAGACGGCGCATGGAATATGGCAGTTGACGATTCATTGCTTGAATCAGTCATTGCGGGTGATAGCCCCCCAATCCTGCGCTTGTACGATTGGGACCCTCCCTGTTTATCACTCGGCTATGCGCAACCTTTTTCGGATGTGGATAGCGAGCGACTCCAACAACATCAGTGGTCTGTCACCCGCCGACCCACAGGTGGGCGAGCCATTCTCCATACCGACGAAATCACATACGCCGTCATCGGGTCTCAATCTGATCCCCGCCTTTTCGGTTCTGTCCTTGAAACCTACCGCACAATCTCATCTGCTTTGATTTATGCTTTAGCGCTTCTGGGTATCAAAGCACAGGCTGACAAACTGTCCATCAATCAACCCGCTGCATCGACACCACCCGTTTGTTTTGAAGTTCCAAGTAATTATGAAATTACAGTCAACGGATTGAAAATTTTGGGGAGCGCTCAAGCCCGGCGCCAAAATGCCTTGCTTCAGCATGGCGCTCTTCCTTTAACAGGCGACATAACCAGGATTCTGGAAGTCCTTACCTTTCCAGATGANNTCACGCAACCCATGTCAGCGCTTGTCTACAGCAGGAAGTCTCCTGGGATGCTGTTGCTGATGCTCTCGAGCAGGCGTTTACCACCACCCTCAATATTTCCTTTGTTCGGGATGAGTTGTCAACGCAAGAGGTAAGTAGAGCTAGAGCCCTTGTGGTAGAAAAGTATGGTCATCCGGATTGGATTCATCGGACTTAAGGCTGTGGTGTAGCTGTATCTAAAAACACCGTATCTGTGTAACCGAGGGAATTAAACAATCGCAACAAGTAACTCTCCGCGTTTTGTTGAGCGGCAATCAAAATTCCGTCCTCAACGGCTGCCTTTAAGATTTCCTGTTCTGCAGCCGCCCGCGCTTGGGTTTCCAACGTCATGTATCCCCTGCTTAATATACCCGTTTCGCGATCATACACATACGATTTCTCGTTATCCAATGAAGTAATAAATACTTCCGCCTGAGGCATACGGACATACAACACATTCTTATCAATGGTGAGGTCTTCTGGACGCAGTTTAGCAAGGTCAACGCCTGCGATAACCGTCCCATGCGCCACAAATAACAACTTTTCACCAAACAAGAAGCCCAAACTACCCTGCCCAGCTTCGGCTGTGATTACTTTCTCAAGGGTATATTGGATTGTTTCCAACCGCGCCAATGACCTGACCTCATGAATTATGGTAATCGGATCAGGAATGATGGTGGGGGTCGGATTTAATACCTTGGAAACTTGCGTTTGTATGGCTGCATTTGCATCCGTAAATGGCGCGAGTGCACGCTCCGTGGTTTGACCGATAAAATTCGTGATCAAGAAGAAAAATATGAACAATGCAACAAGCAGAATCAAAACAACAATTCCGACAATTGCTAATCCTTGTCGCCCAGATGGCTTACCAGTATTATCTGCCAATGTGCCCTCCCAGAACCTTGTTTAAGATTATAATCGATAAACATGGCAAATTTACGCACATATTCAATTCATCAAATCCATAAATGGCGCTTGTCTATTATTCTGGTGGTTAGTCTATTCTTATTCACATCCTTAATGGTCGCCTGTAAGCCGACTGTTGACGAAGGTGAAGCCACTGCCACTCCCAACCCTACACCGACCCCCGCGCCCTTGGGCGACCCAGCCAATCCAGTCATTTGGGGCTTGGTGGCGCCTGGCGACCTGCAAATGGAAGCAGCATCAATCCTGATGGGTCAAATATCTGCCAGAACAGGTTACACGATCCAGCCGCAAGCATTCCCAACCTATCAGAGCCTGCTGGGCGCGATGAACCTGAACCATGTCCAACTGTCTTTCCTGCCCCCCTTAACGTTGCTGTATGCACAGGAAGTTAACGTAGCTCAAGCAGCGATGCTAACCAACCACTTTGGAGTGTACCTGTATGGGATGCAATTCTTTGCCAATGTGGATAGCGGATTTACACCATACTTCGACACCAATACCAACACATCAACAGCACAAGCCAATGTTGCATTAGCGCAGTTTGATGGAAAAAGACCTTGCCTTATTCGAATGGATTCGTTGACGGGTGGAATCTTACCGCAGGGCTATTTCTTTGATGCAGTTATATCAACCAAAGACCCAGTGATTACCCAGACGACAACAGGTATGATTCGCGCGTTATACATAAAAAACGTATGCGACTTCGGCGCCACATTTGCCATTTCGGGCGACCCCAGAACTGCAACTGGTGTCCAGACCGACCTGCCAGATGTGACCCAACGTGTCATTACCATCTGGCAATCCGACCCAATTATTCCCAACTTAACGCTTGCCTATCAGCCATCACTACCTACCCAGTATCAGGATGCCATCACTAACGCGTGGATAGAAAGCATTCGAACACCAGAAGGTAAAGAATTACTGTCTGAAGCCCTGGATTACAGTGTGCAAGATATGCGCGTGATTGACCCTTCCATTTTGGAACCTCTACGGCTGCTAGTCGAGTCATCCGGAGCAAATCTCATAAGCCTTATTGGTAATTAATTTTATGTCGATAAAGAAACAATCCATCTCAAGATACATATCTATGATTATCCGAATCCTCATATATGCTGCAATTAGTGCATTAATTCNNTCGAAGGATGTGGCAATCGTCTTTGGTGCAGGGTTATTGCGGGATGGGACGCCAACCCCTGTCTTAAAAGACCGGGTAGCCACAGCTGCTGCCCTCTATCATGCGGGAATAGTCAAGAAGCTACTGCTGAGCGGTGATAACCGGTTTGTAACCTACAATGAGCCGGCAGCGATGCGAACCTATGCGCTGGAACTTGGTGTCCCCGATCAGGATATTGTGCTGGATTATGCGGGACGTCGAACCTACGATACCTGTTACCGCGCAATTCATATCTTTAAGGTATCAGATGTCATCCTGGTTACGCAGGCATTTCACCAGCCTCGCGCTTTGCTAACCTGCACAGGTCTTGGTCTGGATGTCATCGGTGTGACAGCCAACCTGAGGCAGTATTCCCGTAGGGAACAAACCTTCTGGTTCATCCGCGAAGTCCCGGCGACACTTCGCGCTGCCCTGGATATCATTTTCCGTCCCAAGCCAGTTATGGGAGAACCTGAACCCATCACGTTCGATTGACTTATCCGTTGATGTGACAATATCGTAAACCGCCTTAACTTAAGCCGCCATTGTCATGACGGCATGTTTCTTGCACCATAAGATTGGAGATAAAATGGACCGTGATTTAGCCTTAGGTATCGTTCGCCAATACGTCAAGAATGAGAACCTGGTCAACCACATGCTGGCTGTGGAAGCAGCCATGCGTTACTACGCCACCCAACTCAATCAAGATATTGACCTGTGGGGAGCGACCGGATTACTTCATGATTTTGATTGGGAAATCCATCCCACCATTGAGCAGCATCCCCTGGCTGGCTCATCCATCTTACGTGAGCATGGCGTCCCTGAAGTCATCATCCGTGCGATTCAAAGCCATGCGGACCACACTGCTATCCCGCGAGTTACCCCTTTAGAAAAATACCTTTACGCGTGTGATGAATTAACCGGCTTAATCACTGCCGTCGCTCTTGTCCGACCTTCCCGCTCCCTTTATGACCTGTCCTCTTCATCGGTCAAGAAGAAGTGGAAAGATCGCGCTTTTGCAGCCGGTGCTAATCGCGAAGAAATGGAAAAAGGTGCTGCCGAGATTGGTTTGGACCTCTGGCAGCATACAGACAATGTCATTCTTGCGATGCGCTCTATCGCCCCTGTGATTGGTCTGGCTGGCTCATTAAGCGCAACTTAACACCCTAATCAGGAGGTGCTGGATGGCACTCGAAGGAAAAGGTTTCTTTATATGGAAAGTCCCCAACTGCGAAGCAGGTAATGCAACCGCTATTGCCAACGCTGCTGCGTCCGCAGGATTAAGCCACGTCCTGATAAAAATCGCTGATGGTAGTTATGCGTCTAATTACAGCAGCACCACCAAAACCGATTATATTCCGCCTGTTGTCCAGGCGCTTCGGAAGAAGGGAATTCAAGTATGGGGTTGGCATTATGTGTATGGTAACGACCCTCTTGGCGAGGCTAAGATTGCCATCTCCCGCTGCCAATCGCTCTCATTGGACGGTTATGTCATCGACGCTGAAGGCGAATACAAGGTCGCTGGCAAACAAGTTGCGGCTGCGCGTTTTATGACTGAATTACGGAAGGGACTGCCCAACCTGCCGATTGCCCTGTGTTCTTACCGCTATCCAACCTATCACCCACAGTTGCCCTGGAAGACATTTCTCGAGAAGTGCGATCTGAATATGCCCCAGATGTACTGGGAGCAAGCGCACAATCCTGCTGCCCAGTTGCGGCGGTGTGTAAAAGAGTTCCAGGCAATGACCCCGTACCGTCCAATAATGCCGGTGGGTGCCGCCTATTCTTCAGGCGGTTGGGCGCCAACAGTCGCTGACGTCAATGAGTTTCTGGCAACCGTCAAAGAGTTGAAATTGCCCGCCACCAGTTTCTTTAGTTGGGATTATGCCAGAAGCAACTTGAAACCCCTTTGGAGCGCAATTGCCGCTTTCTCCTGGCCAGTTGCTTCCGCTCCAACCCCATCAGTTGCTGAGCTGTATATGCAGGCATTGAATTCACGGGATGCTGCTACAGTTGCGAACTTGTTTACACCGAATGCTGTTCAAATCACAGCCGCTGCGACCATCCAGGGAACTGATGCTGTCAAAGCTTGGTACACTGAGTTCTTTTCTAAAATCATTCTTAACGGTTCATTCACCATGACGGGTGTATCCTCTGTAGGCAATACCCGCCACTTAACCTGGACAGCCAAAGGATCGAACGGCAAAATTACAAATGGCAAGGATACCATCGGCATCATTGGCGGTAAAATCGGCTACCATTACTCTTACTTCACGATTTCGCCGCTTTAGGTAAGGCTCCCATTTACTTCTTACCAGCTGCCTGACCTTTTTCGGCGGCTGGTTTCTTTTTTGCCTTCACCACAGGCTTTTCACTGCCTGATTTTGTTTTCTTCGCCGTAACACGCGTTTGCTTCACTGCTTTCGTGCTTGGCTTTTCGCCAAGCCCCTTCAATGTTCTCGGTTTCCTTGTCGCCACAGGTTTCACATTCCAGAAATTTAGACCATCCAAGACTGGAATAAGTTCAATTACCGAGTCGCCTGCTTTCACCTCAATCAGCGTCTTTCCTGCACTTAACCGTTTAGAGGTAGGAACCTCATCCAAGCGGATCGTTTTTGCAGCTGCCTTAAATAACTGGACAATTCCAATCTGATTGGGTTTCCCGTAGAGCACACCAACCAGCTGGACTCCATGCGGTAACTTGCACAAACCTGTCCCCTGTCCATACCTGCCCTGTACCGGGAATTGGTCCAGACCAATCCGCCACGCTTGACCGTTGGAAGCCGCTGCCAGGATCTCACCTCCACCATTTAATCGAATGGCAGCCACAACCTCATCACCAACACTTAGCTTGATACCGTTTACTCCTGCGGCTCCCAATCCCATTGGTCGGATGTCTGAGTCTGTAAAACGGATGGACATCCCATTTTTAGTTACCAAAAAGTATTCCGCATCACCGCTCGTCAAGAAAGCCCACCCCAATCGGTCACCGCTGTTGACCTTGGATAGTACGAACGCCTGTGCGGATGCCCCCGGTAAATCTGCCAGTAAACTCTTTTTTATCATGCCTGCAGCGGTTACTGTCACGATGGAATGAGTCTCGGTAAAAACAGCCTTGTCAGGTACGGAGACGAGGGCAACCGGTGATTGGTCGTCCGGAAACGGTGCTGCCTTTTCAACCGGGATGCCGCCATCAAACTTCTCCACCTCAGGTAAAGCATGCACCGGAATGGCGGCAGATTTACCGCCATCCCCAATCAAGTAGAGGACATGGTGGGTTGTTGTCCGTAGCAGCCTGTAAGGCGCTTCTCGACCACTGATGCGCGGCAAGTCATCGCCGCTCGTCCGTCCAATTTTCCCGTCCTCTGTCAACCCAACCCAACATGTGATTTCATCTACCAAATCAGTTGTTGTCAGCCGATCGCTAGCAGCCTCCCCTTCCTTGAGACCCACAATCTGGGTTCGGCGTTTGTCTGCAAAGAGTTGTTTCATTTCGAGTAGTTCTGTTTCGATAACTTCTCGTATCCGCTTAGGAGATTTCAGCAAGCTTTCCAATTCTTTTATCAAAGCTGTGGTTTGTTTGTACTCTTCTTCGATTTTCTTGCGCTCAAGGGAAGCGAGCCGTTTAAGGGGCATATCCAGGATTGCTTGAGCCTGGATTTCCGATAAATGATAGCGAGACATCAGCCTGGTCTTCGCTTTTTCGCCGTCTTCACTTCCGCGAATCAGAGCAATAATCTCATCCAAATTTTTGAGGGCAATACGAAGCGCTTCAAGGATATGGAGTCGATCCTTGGCTTTCTTAAGGTCATACTCGCTTCGCCGCTTTACAACCACCTGCCGATGGTCCAAATAGACCCTTAGCGCTTGTTTGAGGGTCAACAAGCGGGGCTGATTATCCACAAGGGCGAGTAAGGTGATTCCAAAAGTCGTCTGCAGCTGTGTTCGCTTATATAGCTCCCGCAGGATATCCTCACCTCCAGCGGATTTACTTAACTCAATGACAATCCGCATCCCTTGCCTGTCCGACTCGTCCCGTAAGTCAGCAATCCCATCCAACCCGCCTTCGCGTACAATTTCTGCAATTCGTTCTATCAGGGAAGATTTATTAACCTGATAGGGTAATTCCGTGATGATGATACGGCTTCTACCACGAGTGGTTTCTTCGAAGTGCGCCCGACCGCGAACCGTTACTTTTCCTTTTCCTGTGGCATAGGCTGAAAGTAATTCACCCTGGTCGATGTCATATAGCAGCACACCGCCAGTCGGAAAATCAGGACCTTTGATGCACTTCATCAGGTCGGTGACATTGATATCATCTAATTTATCCCAGCCACGCAGCATGACCACAAGTGCATCAATGACTTCGCCGAGGTTATGGGGAGGAATATTGGTTGCCATGCCGACTGCGATACCTGATGCCCCGTTAACTAAAAGGTTTGGCAAAGCAGCCGGAAGAACTTCTGGCTCATTTAGACTCTCATCAAAATTCCGCACAAAATCAACAGTATCTTTGTCAATCTGGGAAAGGAGTGTCATCGCATAAGGTGTCAACCTGGCTTCGGTATAACGCATCGCCGCGGGTGGGTCGCCATCCACACTGCCAAAGTTACCCTGCCCGGCAACCAGGGGGTTACGCAGAGAGAATTCCTGCGCCATGCGCGCCATAGCTTCATAAACTGCCTGGTCACCATGCGGATGGTACTTGCCAAGCACCTCACCAACAATTCTCGCCGATTTCTTGAAGGCTGTGTCTGGGCGTAAACCCATGTCGTACATCGCATATAGGATGCGCCTTTGAACAGGCTTCAAACCATCACGCGCATCTGGAAGGGCTCTGGCAACAATCACGCTCATCGCATAATCCAAATATGATTGCCGCATCTCCCGGTCGATATCCACCTTTTGGACCATTCCTATTTCCATATTGCGCTCCTGGTTCGGTGTGTTTTTTGTAAATATTACACTCGGTCGAAAACATCAATCTGCACCGTTTCGATTGTACATGAAAACAACCCCGGTGAATAAATCCGGGGTTGTTCGATGTTAGGGTTGATTACTCACCTGTCGGTAAGTTCACAAGGGGTGGTGCCACAAATGGTTCTTCGTCATCAAACACGCCGTGCACAAACCCCGTTCCAGCTGGAATAAGTTTGCCAATGATGACGTTCTCCTTGAGACCATACAGCGGGTCTTTGCTGGACCCAATGGCTGCTCCTGCCAGCACTTTGATCGTGTGTTGGAAGGATGACATAGACAGGAAGGATTCAGTGTTCAGGGATGCCTTGCTAACACCTAACAAGATAGGTACAAACTTAGCGGGCGCCTTGCCTTCCGCTACCAGGTTCTCATTAATCTTGCGAATAGCAAGGCGGTCGACAATGTCCATTGGCAAGTAGGGGGTATCGCCAGGTCGCGTAATTTGAACCTTGCCTACCATCTTGCGGATGATAACTTCAAAGTGCTTGTCGGCGATCGTCGGTCCCTGAGCGCGGTAAACTTTTTGCGCTTCTGTCAACAGGTACATCTCAACTGCTTCCTTGCCCTTGATGCGCAAAATAGTGTGCGGATTCAGCGAGCCTTCGGTGAGTGCCTGACCAGCCTCAACCTGGTCACCATCACGGACCAGCAAGCGGGCATTCGAAGGAATATCATACTCTTCAGATTCCTTGCGCTCATAGGACACCACCACCTGGCGACCTTCCAGGCGTACCCGTCCGGTGTGTTGTGCAACGATGGTTGCATCACCTGATTGCGCAAGAATATCACCCACCGCTGCGGAACCTTCGTCCTGAACCAGGATTTCCCAGCTCTCCGGAACCTCGTAGGCATCCGCAATCATCTCAGCAGATTCAACTCGAACCACACGTACATCGGTCGTGCGTTCGCCTTCCATAACGCGGGCAATGCCTGAGATGGCAGTCACAACGGCTTCACCTTTAGGTGCACGGCGAGCCTCAAACAATTCGACCACACGTGGTAAACCAGTTGTGATATCGCCAGCAGAAGCAGCCACACCACCCATATGGAATGTACGCAAAGTCAACTGCGTACCGGGCTCACCAATAGATTCAGCCGCAATAACGCCAACTGCTTGACCTAATTCCACCATCTTGCCGCGTCCCAGGTCTAATCCATAGCACTTGGCACAGATTCCATGAGTCAATTCGCAGGTGAGTGCAGAACGGACTTTGAAACTGGTAATTTTTGCAGCCAAAACCGTCTTGATTCGTTCGCGATCGAAGATGTCGTCCCGCTCTACCAATACCTCGCCGGTCATTGGATCCAAGATGCGCTCGGCAGATACCCTGCCAAACAACCGGGTTTCCATCTTTTGTCCGGCGACGTCATCGCTGGCATTGATCCAGATACCTTCCTGGGTGCCGCAATCTTCTTCGTTGATAATCAGATCTTGCGCCACATCCACCAGGCGGCGGGTTAAGTAACCCGCATCGGCAGTACGCAAAGCTGTATCTGCCAGACCCTTACGAGCTCCATGCGTGGAGATGAAATATTCCAGCGCAGTCAGACCTTCGCGGAAGTTGGATTTAATCGGTAAGCGGATAATGCGTCCCGCCGGGTCTGCCATCAAACCACGCATACCTGCCAACTGTGCAATAGGTCCAAAGCCGCCTTTGGTTGCTCCAGAGCTAGCCATCAGAGACAGGTTGCCATTTACGGGCAGGCACTCACGAACCTTTTTAGCTACCTTCTCGGTGGTTTCTTTCCAGACTTCAATTTCACTCTTCGTACGCTCCAAGTCCGTCAACAAACCACGGCGGAAGCTGGTATTGATCTTGTCAACTTCTTTCTCAGCAGCTGCCATAATTTCAGCTTTTTCAATGGGAATTGAAATGTCTGCAACAGCTATGGAAATACCTGAGCGTTCAGCATACTCAAAACCAATTTCCTTGATCAAGTCCGCCAATTCCGTTGTGGCTTCATCACCGCAAATTTCATAAACATCTGCAATGAGGTCTTTCACACCGCCTTTTTCCAGCGGTCGATTCATATAACGCACTTCGGGTGGCAGGATTCGATTAAAGATTGCCCTGCCNNGAATGGAGATGCACCTGACCCAACGAATAGGCAAGTTCGACTTCGTTAATGTCCGCAAACGCACGTCCATCGCCCAGATGCGGTTTATCATCTTCCATCGTCAGATAGTAGACACCCAGGACCATGTCTTTGGAGGGGCTGATGATGGGTTCACCATCGGCTGGTTTTAACAAGTTTTTCGAAGAAAGCATTAAATTGCGTGCTTCCCANNGCGGTTGTTACCAATGGATGCAATTGGATGGCGCTGCCTTCAATCAAGATTGGTTCAAATGCCTGAATGCCTAAGCGGTGAAGAGTTGGCGCACGATTTAATAGCACCGGGCGTTGCTTGATGACTTCCTCGAGCACTTGCCAAACTTCTGGACGATTGCGTTCAATATACTTGCGGGCGCCTTTAACATTCGACGCGTAATTAAGTTCTACAATTCGCGCCACCACAAATGGGCGATAGAGTTCCAAAGCCATGGATTTTGGTAAACCGCACTGGTACAGCTTCAACTGCGGACCAACCACAATAACAGACCGACCAGAGTAGTCCACACGCTTACCTAAAAGGTTTCGACGGAAGCGACCTTTCTTACCCTTCAACATGTCGCTAAGTGATTTCAGTTCCCGGCGACCCCTACGAGAAAGNNCGTTTTTCATTGCGGACAATTACGTCAGGTGCGCCAAGTTCCAACAGCCGTTTTAGCCGGTTGTTGCGATTGATGACGCGCCGATAAAGGTCATTCAAATCTGAAGTTGCAAATCGTCCACCATCCAGTTGGACCATAGGTCGCAAATCAGGTGGGATAACAGGTAACACCGTCAGGATCATCCACTCAGGGCGATTGCCTGAGCGGCGGAAGGCTTCCACAACTTTAAGGCGTTGGGTGGCTTTCTTGCGCTTTTGCTTGCTCTTGGTCGTTCGGGCTTCCTGCCATAAATCCACAGAAAGCTTGTCCAGATCCAAACGACCCAGGATTTCATAGAATGCCTCAGCGCCCATATCGGCGCGGAATACCTGACCCCAGCGCTGCTTAAGTTCGCGATAGCGATTCTCTGTCAAGAATGTGAAGGGGCGCAACTCTTGTAATTCGTCGCGTAGGCGTGAATTCTGTGACTGTGATGCAGCAGATTGGTCTTCAACCTGGTTGCGTAGTTCCTGCATATTCAATTCTGCTTCGGCGCGCACCTTCTCAACCTGCATCTTAATCATCTCGAGGTCGCGGGCGATTTGGTCTTTGATTCTGGGCTCTACAATATCCAAGTGGTCTTTGACCGCTTTTTGAACCATGGATAGGTGCTGAGCTGTAATCGTCTCACCTGCTTCAACAATCACCAAATCTACTGACTTGAACACAATTTTTGTGCGTGTGGCGGTGCCAAGTTTCTCAGTGAGTTTGAGTTCCAATTGCTGGGCTTCATGGATAACAGGTTCCATTTCCTCAGCAATTTGCTCATCCTGGCGGGATTCCAATTGTGCTCGTTGTTGGGTCAAGTCCTGGATTTTTCGGTCGCGGTCCTGTTTTACTTCAAGGATTTGCGTATTAATATGACCTGCCTGCTCACGCTCTGAGACCGTGATTTCATCCTCAAGGCGCCGCAAAGCTTTCTGACGCGCATCTTCGTCTACATCGGTCACAATATATTGGGCAAAATACAGCACCCGATCAAGGTTCCTACGTGAAATGTCAAGCAATATACTCAGGTAAGAGGGTTGACGGCGAGTGTACCAGATGTGAGCAACGGGGGTAGCCAAATCAATATGACCCATTCGCTCACGTCGAACAGATGCTTTAGTAACTTCAACACCGCACTTGTCGCAAATTATTCCTTTATAGCGCGGGTTCTTGTACTTTCCGCAATAGCAGGAATAATCTTTGGTCGGTCCAAATATCGCCTCACAAAATAAACCATCTTTTTCAGGACGAAGTCTTCGGTAATTAATCGTTTCAGGTTTGAGGACCTCGCCATAAGACCAGCTGTGAATAGTGTCCGGTGATGCCAGACCGATGCGGAGTGCCATAAGGCTTTTGGTTTCCACGAAGCGCCTCCTCATTGGAAAACAGATGAAAATCAAACAAAAGCGGCGTTAGGGCAGTTATTTACCCAAACGCTAGTCGGTTAATAGGACAAAATCAAGTTAACATGCAAACGAAAATTATATCACGTTTTAGAATTTTTCAAGCCCCAATTATTCACTGTTGCCACTTAAAGGTATCTTTAAGTAGAAAGTGCTCCCTTTTCCTAACTGGCTTTCTGCCCAGGTGTCTCCGTGATGCCATTTCGCAATGGATTTGACAATTGCTAACCCCAAGCCCGTCCCATTGTCTTTACGCCTATCACGGCTGCTCAAACGGTGGAATTTATCATAAATATGTGGCATGTCAATCGGAGATATTCCAGAGCCAAAATCTTTTACAGAAAATATTGCGTTTTCACCCTCAGAATGATAAGAAATGATCACCTGTCCACTCATCTTTGAGTAACGCACTGCATTTTCAGTTAGGTTAATCAATGCCTGTTTAATTAAGGCACTATCTGCGTAAAGATCCCTACCTGCGATATCATCGTATTCCATTTGAATGCTAATTTTCTTTTGAATAGCTATCGGTTGCATTGCCTCGATGACAGATTCAATAATTTCTTTGGGATGGATCGGTTCTTTCTTCAAATCAACACCGCTCTCAATTCGACCCAAGTCCAGTAAATCACTTACCAGGTGAGACATCGCGTCAACCCCTGTCGCGATTTTCTGTAAATACCCTTTCTGTTGTTCGCTAAGTTCGCCAACAGCTTGCAGCATAGAGGTATAACCCTGAATGAGTTGTAACGGTGACCTCAGGTCGTGGCTGACCGTCGAAACGAAATCCGATTTCATTTGGTCGACTTCTTTATATAGGGTTACATCTTGAAGCAGGCATATCCGCCCGACGGACTCATCCGCGCTTGTGACTGGAGAGATAACTGCAATATAGACACGACCGTCACCCAGAGTCACTTCATGCGATGTGGTCCGAGAAAG
>DFYN01000030.1:10492-11902 GCA_002383615.1 Anaerolineaceae bacterium UBA4081 | reverse complement strand
GACGCGGTATAGGTGTGACCGCCCATTTCCGCAAAAGTCAGGTTTTTTGCTTTAGGGGTGTGAAATTCCCGCACGCGTGCAAACAATTGCAAGTAACTTTCAGTACAGCGAGCGCCCCAATCCAACCCAAGCAGGTCAGCCGCCTCTTTGATGGCAGTCGCACTCTCGCCTTCAATTTCCAAAAAGCGACCGAATGGCATCTCGTCCATAGAAATTTTGGTTCCCTTGAGCAAATAATCCGTGCGATACTTTTCATAGCTGACAGATACCACATACCCCAGGGCTTCCAATATTCTTCTTGCCATATCAAAACTACTGACGGTAATTTCATATTCCGCCCGAATATTGACTTCCTCGCCGGGTTTTGACACGCCTTTGTATGTGATGACTGCATTTTGGTCCTGGCGCAGCCGTAGTACCCTTTTCTCGCGGGTTAATTGTCCGTCCGGCGTATCAAAGCGCAGGTTGATTTCATGCACGCGGGGATGTGCCAGTTCTGCCTGGAGTTGTTTCAGCCTTTTATCGATGAGGGCTGGCTGAGTAAGGTAAAACTTGACTTCAAGTTCTTCGGTTCGCTCTTTCATAATGATTACTCCTTCACCCGTTCTTCATCTGGAATAAGCCTCACTTGCTGCATCACCCAGGTCATCAACCAAACCAAACCTGACAGTAGCACGGTTACACCGATTTCGTACCATCGATTTGCGGCAGCGGTCTCGGATTGAGAGAGCGCCAATCGGTCAATCCAGAATAAAATAACAAGCGCTACCGCAGCAATACGTGAGCCCAACACTGCCCAGGCAGAATTTAGCCACAATAAAATTGCCGCCGTCACACTAATCATACCCCAGACTGCGCCGCCTACCGCCAACCAATCGGGATTCGGTTGAACCCCAGCCAATTCCAACCAATCCCGCAGCCGCAGCGCTTCTGCCATACGTAGCCATCCCGCCGCCGATATCGCAACCCAACCAGCCGCCAATGCCATGCGCATCGTCCGCCGTAAAGCAGCCTTTGCTTCCGGATCCAAGTTGGTCATTCAGCCCCCCTAAATGAAATTTCCCAGACATGGACATGCGCCGGTTCCTGGTCATTCACACTACGTACTGCCACCTCTACCCAAATAATGGTTTGAGGGGCGTCAAAATCGAAATCTACCCAACGCGGATCGGGGCTTTGAGGCACTGAGATGACATAACTGATTGATTCGCCAGACTCCGCAGCCCTGACCTGCACCACTACTTCGCTTGCCACCCCGCCAATTTTGACGCTGATTCCTGCCAGTTGGCGGGCTTGCGGAAATGTAACCTGCACCCGAAGTGGATTGCTTTCCATGCTACGGATCAATGTCTCCGGATTGCCATCCAACACGTCCTGGGCAGTTCCCATATCCAGGAAGGAATGCAGCAC
>DFYN01000030.1:8639-10417 GCA_002383615.1 Anaerolineaceae bacterium UBA4081 | reverse complement strand
AACTCGTCGCGGGTCAAAACAAACAGGGTTTGGTCGGTAATCTCTCGCTTTTCACCGATATAACCATCAATGCTTGCCAAATTAAAAGGCAGGGGGTCATCAAAATAAAATCGCGCCACCACATCCGTTCCATTTGCCCAGGAGGGTGTCAAAATGAGCTTGGCGTTGGGTTGTTCTGCCAGGGTTTGTTTGATGACTGGAAAGAGCTGCTCTGCGCAGCATTGCATGCCACCCAGACCATAATCACGGTACCAGGTTGGACCATTGATAAGCGCATCGCGCAGCATCCAGCCATTCACCCCCGCCAGCAAGACAAATCCACCCACTGCCAGCGCTTTCCGCGATATTTTCAATCGTTCCAACCAATCGAAGGTTTTTATCATCCCGATGGCAGTTAAAAGGGCTGCCGGAATCACCATAAATAACGCCCGTGTAATGCCCAGGTCTGCCAAGGCTGCGCCAGACGGAGCAGCCAGCACCGCAATCAGGAGGACACGATACTCGCTGCGGCGAATATTCCAAATTACCAGCCCTAACCCCATAGCTGTGAAAGGCAGCAACCAGCGCAACAAGTGCCCGTAATTCTTCATCAAGTGCCGCACCAAATCCGTTTGGTTGGGGATGAACCAGTAATATGGATCCAAGCCTTTCCAATATTGACTAAAATAGTGGCTGAGTTTTTGCCAGATGGACAAATCCTGCACCCAATAAGAAGAAATAATTTGCAAGTGCTTGATATTTTCATCTGGGTGAAGCAGGTAAAATCGTAAATAAGGCAAGGCAAGCAGAGCAGCCAGACCCAGCCCGCGCAGGATATATCGCCGTTGCTGCCAGTGGTAGCGCGCATCGCTGGCAAGCAATAAAACAGCCGAGACACCCATTACCAACTGGGCTGGCGAGTAAGAATAGAAAGCCAATGCACCGAATACCACCGCACCATATAAGTATCGCGGGTGTTCAGTCCGATAGCGCAGGTAAAACCAGAGGAAAGCCGCATAGAATGTAACCGCCAATACGGTTTCAAATGCGGTCCGTGAGTGCAGGAACCAGGCAGGCGTTGTAGAGAGAACCAAACCCGCCAGCCAGGGGTGTGGCAGTTTGAACACATTCCGTAGGATAAGCATGACTGCCAGGACCGCCAGCAACGTCACCAACACACTTACGCCGCGGGTTATCCAGATGGATTTCTTAAAAGTCAACAACCAGGGGATAAGTTGCAAGTAAACCGATGTGCCCAGATTATATTGGTTGCCATTCACAAAAAAGGTTGGAAAGGTTTCACCCTGGTAGCTGGTGAACTGGTCGCGGGTAAAATCTTGTGCCAGGACAGTCTGTACAGCTTCATCTGTAAAGAAGTAAATGGGGAACCTGTCCAATCCAATAAAGTGGGTCACCAAATAGACTACCAGGACAGCTATCATCAACCCCCACTCGCTTAACCAATTCACCCTCGCAAATAAGTGACCCATCTGTCCAAATACTTGGTTAAACTTTTGTTTGGCAGGCTTCTTGGACGCTATTGGACGCACTACGCCAGTCCCGGTTGCATCCCCAAATACCAGGGTCTGCTCCTCCACCGATGTACCGTCAGGTGACTGGAGGTTAACGTGCAACTCCAAGGCTGTCCCCGGGGTCAGTTCAATCGTCAAATCTACCCGGGCGGGTGGCTTGGTGATATCAGGCGAGGAAGGCTTATTTTGGTCAGTCATGACACAGGTTTTGCCATTATAGCATGCCCTTGCTTTAGAGATTCACTTAACCTGTTGTATTTCAGGATG
>DFYN01000030.1:6744-8595 GCA_002383615.1 Anaerolineaceae bacterium UBA4081 | reverse complement strand
AAAATGACACCCCCTCATTCACTGTTCCAGATGGATGGAGGCATTTGCCTCTCCCCGATCTGCCACTGATGAGCAGTTAGCCCCCTGCCGCTACTGATATAATCCTTTACCTTCACTCCTTAAGACAACAACCCTGTCGTGTACCAGGGTTGTTTGTATTCGACCTAATCCCTACTCTCTACTCCTCTAATCTCTACTTATAAGAGAAATTAGAACCAATTGGCGTATGTGCAGATGCGCCGTAGGCATTCACTGCCCGGACGCGGTAATAATACTTGGGCGGACGCAGCATATTGGGGTTGACTAAAAGCGAGTTTGTATCCCTGGGAAGGGTCACCCAATCCCGCCAGCGCTTGCCGTCCGATGAGCGCTGCATGACGTAACTGGTTTCGCCGTCCACCTCTTGCCAGGTTAATAATTGCCCGCGGAAACCTAGCTTGGTCAGCCGCATCCAACCCGGCTTGGGCGGCTTGGCGCATGCCTGGCTTGTAACGCCCACCTCGCTGCTGTAATCTGAAAAACCACTGCTGTTTTGTGCCCTTATCCGGTAAGAATAAGTTGTATTGCAAACCAGACCATCATCTGAGAAGGACAATGATTTGGATGGAAGATGCACAATTTCCGACCAGGTTCCAGTTCCCTGTCGCCGCTCCACATGATAACCATTAACCGGCTTGCACGCCACCCACAATCCATCCACCGGGCAAAGACCCATATCACCCGGCGACCAGGTGAGGTTAGCCCGAATTTGAGAAGTAGATTTTGCAGAAATCCCAGCAGGCGCTGAAGGAGGGCATATTGGTGTATTTGCCATAACTACTTCAGAAGGTTGAGGGGAAGTTCCATAGGTGTTATATGCGGTCACCCGATAACTATATGAGGTTCCGCAATTCACAGAAGTATCCAAGTATGATGTGATATCTGTGCCAACGCTTACCAGGGGTGTCGGTGACCAATTCACTCCATCCAGTGACCTGAAGATGTAAAAACCTTCTTCTGTGCCGCTGTTATCTTGCCAATTCAGCAACACGGATGTCAATGATTGAGGTTGGACAGTTAAGTTCGTTGGGCTGGGTGGTAAGCAGTTATAAGAAACACTCACAAGATCAGAGTAATTGGAGAATCCATCTTGTGCGCTTTGCGCCCGCACGCGGTAATCATATGTCTCCTCACATGCCAGACCATTACCCTGATAATCATGGAATGCAGTTGCATTGGCAGGCAGGCTGGCAACCCGGCTCCAATCTGCAGCAGCATTGATTTTTCGCTCAACTTCATAGCCACTCTCATATACTGCGATATCGGTCCAGCTCAAATCCACACCCGAATGGTCTATTGTCAAGGCAGCCATTAAATCAATCGGTCGCGGCGGTCCGTCTCGAAAATTGGCTGCCAGCCAGGCAGTATTATTCAATGTCATGCGCATATCAGCTGAGTTAGGTGCTGTGTAAACAATACCAGTTGGAACACCGCTGTAACTTACGTTTGGATTTGAGTAATAAGGGATACGATTCGTGCCTGGGCAGGAAGTCATACTGTAAGACATCACAGTATAAAATTTACAGGAAGGGTCGTGATAACCATAAGAATAAGAAAAAGCGCCGGTATTTGTTCCAGCCGCTTCGCGGTTGTGATGCCCCCCCAGGTTATGCCCGGTCTCATGTGCAAGTGTGAAGGATCCTAAGCAGGTACGTGACACCATTGCATATGCGTAATGCTCAAAGTAAGTGCCAACCGGGGATAAGACCCAGGCTAACCCACAATATGCCGAGTTATTCACCACAAAGACCACCAAATCCGCCGCAACTGTATTTCGCAAGACAGGGATTGAATCCAAATAACCGTCGCTGG
>DFYN01000030.1:6268-6703 GCA_002383615.1 Anaerolineaceae bacterium UBA4081 | reverse complement strand
GTATTGATGAGCGATTTGATTTGGGATGTACCACCAGCCTGTGCACGGGCGTCATCCGTATAGACCACCAATAAGTCAATCTGGCTGCCTGTATCATCCCCTGTAATTACCACATCTGGCGGAAGGGCTGCAGCACCCAGCTCAGCCTGTGGTGGGTACACCTGGTCATCCTCACCCGGACCAAACTCAGGGCTTGCCAGAAAGATACGGTGGATGCCGCCCACTTCAGGTTGAACGACATACTGCCCATCCGGCGTACTCATCGAGGCGGACATCGCCTCGCCTTCCACCGCCAGGATAATAGATGACTCAGGAATGTCCACAAGAACGCCCGAAAGGATATAGCCACCGCTCAAGGTTGACTCCATGGAATCAAACCGGGCAGTGAAGGTTGCATCTTCAAATAGTGGGATGACAAATTCAGCTGATTCAGTA
>DFYN01000030.1:1996-6258 GCA_002383615.1 Anaerolineaceae bacterium UBA4081 | reverse complement strand
GTAAAAAGTGGGGGTTGGTCAGATTGATTGGTGTGACTCGCACTTACAGGCTGCCCCATACTTGCTAACAGGCTGCAAGCCATAAATACGCTGATGACCATTCGCGTAAACATCAAAACCACTCCCAAAAGTCAATCAGAATACACTCATTCTACTTGATTGTAAGCGACTCTTCCATACATCTGCTTTAAGATTCTGCAAGGTTGAGGAGCGGATTTTGTTAAGTCTTCAAACCGAATTTTGCCAGGTAATATATCGGGGCTGCCCGTTGTCGGGGATATGATGATAGACTTCCGCCAGGGAGATACCTTGAGCCTGACACACCAGGGTTGCCAGGGATAGTCCATGGGAAACAACTACAACCCGTTTGCCATGATACATGGCGGTAATCTCATTCGCTGCCGCTCGCATTCGTTCTGCTACCTCAGCCACAGATTCCCCGCCGGGTGCCCGTGCATGTTCCAAATCCAGCTTTTGTGCTTCAAAGTGGGCAGTATATTTTTCACGCACCACTGCGACCGTCTGCCCTTCCCACTCCCCCTGGCAAATCTCCCGCAGCCGCTGGTCCACCTGAACAGGTAGAGCCAGCGCTTCCGCCAGGATAACCGCGGTTTGATAGGCACGCTGCAAGTCACTGCTGAAAATGGCATCAAACTTTTCCAACAACAAAGTATCTGCCAGTTTGTATCCTTGTAAAATTCCTGTTTCATTTAACATGATATCAGTATGCCCCTGGTAAACACCGCGCACATTCCAATCGGTCTGCCCATGCCGGATTAGGCAGAGCTCAGCCATCAACATAGCGTTATCTCCACGAATGATTTAGGGCAGCCAGTTGGGGCTTAACTCATCGCGCACGCTGGAAGTCAAGCGTTGCGGTAAAATCCCACTGCCTGGTTCAAATATATGGATTTTTGGTGGACCGTCACGGGTGGAAAGGTATGCGATTTGCAAGCCATCCGGGGACCAGCAAGGTGCAGATTCATCGGCAGACACTGTGTTAGCGCCCGCAAGCGACGCAACGCCACTGCCGTCAGCAGCCGCAGTGTAAATATCCCAATGGTCGTCCACCTTGCGAGCGAATATCAGTTGCAGACCATCCGGCGACCAGTGCGGTGTCGCTTCTTTCTCGGTTGAGGCAACTAATACAGTGCGATCTGCGGGTGGCAAAGGTAAAACTGGCGGCGCAGGGTTGTAGGCAGCGACAACTGTCGTGACGTCCAGACTCACTAGATCTCCGGCAGAAGCAAACACCAAATATGGGGCGGCAGGTGACCAATCCGGGAAGGAATCATCGGCTGCATCATTGGTCACTCGCGCCTGCACGCTTCCATCCACTGCCAAAATGAAGATGTCAGCCCGACTAGCGTTGACATTGCGAAAAGCCAGCCACTTGCCGTCCGGCGAATAGGATGGTTGCTTATTTTCACCAGCGGGTTGGTTGGGAACAAGTTGTGCCTGGCTGCCATCCGGTTGAACGACGTAGATTTGCCATGTACCGCTTTCATCTGACTCATACGCCAACCAGTTGCCGATTGGCGATGCATCGCCCATGATCCGTCTGCCTGGATTGCCTGCTAAAACGACCTGCTCTCCAGAACCCGATGCGCCAATCGTCAGCAGGTCTTGATAACCATCGCTGTTGCTGTCAGCAGAAAAAGCCAGCCTTTCCGGATGGGGCGTAATAGTCGGGGTTGTAGTTACTGTAGGAGTCGCCGTTGAAGTGGCAGTCAAAGTTACCGTTGCTGTCAGAGTCATCGTCGGCGTGGAATTTACACCCGTTACCGTTGGGGTTGGCGTGACGGTTCTTGTGGAAGTCTGCGTGATCGTCCGCGTCACAGTGCGTGTTGGTGTCACCGTGTTGGTATAGCGCGCCAAAGGCGTGACGGCTGTGCGTGTTCGCGTTGGTGTGCGGGTCGGCAAGCGGATAGGCGTCCGAGTTGGGAAATAGCGGATATACCAGGTTGGGGTGGGTGAAAACGCCGGGGTATAGGTTCGCCGTGGGGTGCCGCTAATTAAGAATGGCGTTTCAGTCGCTGTACCTGAAAACGTGGGCGATATGCGGGTTTCGCCAGGCGCCAGGGTGGCAGTATTGCCGCCGACAACAGCCACACCCGGGGTGCCAGGCGCTGCAGGCGAGATCAGAATTTGGGTTCCATTGATGACTTGGATTGCAGGTGTCTCACTCCTGAGTCGGCTCGTCGGAGTTGCCGTTGCGCTGGGAAAACGCTGTGCCATTTCGCCTTGCGGTACCCAGGATTGCGCCAGCAGGATCAACCCCACCAAACCAGCAAACGCCACGCCGGCAATCCGCTTAAAATCTGGCTTGCCAACCCATTCTCGAAGGGATTCTGAAAAATCGCTTAGTTTCGCCTGCATGCTTGTCATTATAACCTAATCAAGGCTGTATCATTTCAGTTACAAATATTTGCAAATTAACACAAAACGGATATACAATACATACTATCTGATGAAAACTTGTCCAAAGTGCAAAGCGTCTTTGCCTGATACATCTACCCGCTGCCCGGAATGTGGGCATTATATGAACATATCCCTACCCTGGTTCTTCCTGCCAGTCCTTATTCTGGCTGCAGGAGGCATCCTCTCAACCCTGTTGATCAAACCTTATCAACGGATCACTATTCCGACCCAGAATAACAACCCCGTGCGCGTGGTTCGTACACAGCCAACCCGGGTTCCAGCGGTTGCAACTGCCACGTCAGTTGAGAGCTACCGTTCACCAGAAGGCACCTTAATTCCTTATGCCCCCGGTGTGACCACCTGGCAGGTGTTGAACCCTGACCTTGTGACTGTGGAAACGGAATGCTTAAGCTGTCAGATCAGCGGCTTGGATTATCCGGATATTCCAGGGCACTTTGAGTGGCAGGTTGATCTTCCCCTTGGTACCCCCGCCTCAGTATCCATGGGGTGGTGTGCCGCCAACCGTGATATCCTGTATGCCAACTGGAAGAATATGAGCCACGAATTGCGAGTGGATGGATATGTCATCCCCAATTCAGCCCTCAAATTAACCAAAGACGAATCAGATGCCAATTCACCTTGTTGGACCTGGGAAGGGGTCATCCTGGGCTGGGAAGTCGGCACGCATACGGTCTCATGGGTGCAAACCATCACCACCGACATCAACGACGGTTGGGGCGATTACAGCGCGGGTGTGTACGACACCACTTTTCTAGTAACTGTCAACTAATGACACTTATCAAAAGACCTGGGAGTTTCCCAGGTCTATTTCTAACTTCTGATTTTCTCTACTAAGCCGAGATGGACTGAATCCATCTTCGTTGCTGAGCAGATAATGGCGCAAATTCTGAATTAACAGCCGCAGTGTCCGCATTCTCGATAATCAAAACACTCGCATCCCCACTCATGATGGTGGTATGCCAAACACCACGGCGGATGTTGTACACTTTTTGCGGCTCCATGGGTAAGGCTTCCAGCTGACCAACGCTTGTTCCCTCGCCCATGCCAATGATCAACACGCACTTACCCCCCAGCAGGACAAAGACCTCGTCTGTTTCCAAATGCCGCTCCACCTGCTGCAGCCGTTCGGGTTCAATCTCGTCGGCATTATGCATAATTGCCACTCGCCAGGTAGCATAAGTTACAACCGGTTGATAGCCCGGTCCTGAATATTCCCGAATTTGAACCTTTGCATCATCCATTTCCACCTCATTGCCTTGATTATAACCGACGCCCTGTGCCTTCTATGCTAAAATGAAATATCCTTTTCCCGGGGTGGTGGTCATGTCTCAATCCATTCATTCCATCTGTGTGTTTTGTGGTTCTGCAGATGGCTTGCTGCCTCAATATGATGCCGCTGCACATGCCATGGGCGCTGCCCTCGCCGAGGCTGGCATAACCCTGGTGTACGGCGCTGGTCGTACAGGCATGATGGGAGCCCTGGCGGAAGGCGCCCTGGCAGCCGGCGGAACAGTCATTGGAATTGTCCCGCTGGGTTTAGAATCCCCTGCATTGATTTACACTACCGGACTCACCCGATTGGAAGTCGTTGACAATATCCAGGTGCGTAAATGGCGCATGGGGGAATTGGCGGACGCATTCATCGCCCTCCCCGGCGGTTTTGGCACCCTGGACGAGTTATTTGAAGCCCTGACCTGGACGCAGATTGGAGTCCACCGCAAACCCGTCGGGCTGCTCAACACAACCGGGTACTTTGACCTGCTGCTTGCCTGGATGAAACGCGCTGAGCAGGACCACTTCATCTTTCCAGAGCACCGACA
>DFYN01000030.1:1550-1961 GCA_002383615.1 Anaerolineaceae bacterium UBA4081 | reverse complement strand
TAGCATTTTGTTTGGTTCTCCGATGCTGGAGTTGGGACTCTATTTGCACGGGCAACAGCCAACCAAAATGCCAAAATGCCTCAATTTCATATCTACCTCCTGCTGGCTCCTTTTGCCGCTGCGGTTTCAACAGCGACTGCTTTCCTCACCTGGCGCTCCCGCCGTGTGATGGGGTTTTCTGCCCTGACTTTGTATCTGGTCCTCGTCACGGGTTATCTCTTCTGTTCCATGCTGGAACTACTCAACCCCACCGAAGCCGGCACCTTCCTGTGGGCTCGGCTGGGTTACATCTTTTCCCCCTTCATTCCTGTCGCCTGGTTGATTTTTGCCATGCAGTATACCAATGCTGAGCGATGGCTCACTCTACGGCGACTGGCGCCCTTTGTTCTCGTTCCTCTCATTACAACTATT
>DFYN01000030.1:0-1418 GCA_002383615.1 Anaerolineaceae bacterium UBA4081 | reverse complement strand
CAATCCCGTTGGGTTCTTGCGGGCGCCCTTCTGCCTTTACCTTTCGCGCTGATATTCCCAACCAGGCTAATCCCATCCATGATGCTGGATTACACGGCTATTGCCTTTGCGTTCGCCGGCGTTTGCTTTGCGATTGGCGTCCTGCGATACCGTCTATTGGAAGTTGCTCCAATTGCCCGATCCTTGCTGGTTGACCAGATGCACGACCCCGTCCTGGTGGTCGATTCAGGCGGTCGAATCAGCGACTATAATCCAGCAGCTCGTGCCTTATTTGCCCAGCAAGCGACTCCCATATCCGGAACGCCCGTCAGTGTTTTCCTTCCCAACTGGCAGCAGATTGCCCCACTTTCACCCGCAAAAGAAAGTGAAACCATCTTTTCCCTTCCTGAAAATCCCCTTGTCAGGCAGTTCCAAATGCGCATCATAACCATCTCCAATCGCTATGGCGCGATGCTGGGTTGGTTGGTCATCTTGCATGACATTACTGAGCAGCAACGTCTGATGACTGAATTGGAAGAGCTTGCCAGACGGGACTCCCTGACAGGATTGTACAACCGGCGGTATTGGGTAGAACTGGCGCACGCTGAAATCGAACGCAGTCACCGGTACGGCACACCGCTTGCAATTATCCTGCTTGATTTGGATGGATTCAAAGCGATTAACGACTCTCACGGACACCTGGTGGGTGATGACGTCTTGAAACAGGCTGCGACTGCAATTCAAACCTCCGTCCGTCGGGTGGATGTACCGGCTCGCTGGGGAGGCGATGAGTTCATCATTTTGCTGCCAGAAACCAGCCTGGCGGATGCAGAACTGGCTGCTGAAAGATTGAGTTCACAACTTCAAAACACAGATGTGGTAGCCCAGGAAATCCACTTCACCATCACAGCCAGCCTCGGTATTGCCGGTTGCGAAGGCAAGCCGCTTCAACTGGACGAATTGCTGGAATGTGCAGATAGTGCCCTTTACGAATCCAAGGGAAAAGGACGCAACCGGGTAACCGCTGTGAACTGCCAGGGTAAGCAACCTGATAACTAGTAAATCGCCCCGGTTTCCCGGGGCGATTGTTTTTATGCGATGCGCTCGAATTGTTCACGTTTTGCGCCGCACACCGGACACCTTTCCGGTGCACTGCCTTCTGCTGTGTATCCACAGAACGGGCAAACATAGTAATCAAACTCTTTTTGCTCTTTGCCCATACCAGCCAATGCAGCCCGGAATAATCCTTCATGGATTTTTTCCACTTCAAACGCCCGGCGGAATGATTTGGTAGCTGCAGCGTTGCCTTCTTCTTCTGCATCCCTTATCATCCGTGGGTACATGCTGACCACTTCATAATTTTCGCCAGTAATGGCGTTATTCAGGTTGGCAGATGTGTCTAGCACACCACCCAAGGCGCGCAAATGCGCATGCGCATG
>DFYN01000100.1:48240-48397 GCA_002383615.1 Anaerolineaceae bacterium UBA4081 | reverse complement strand
GTTCTTTCTGGATATATTTAACAACTTCAACGCGTCTTCGTCCTTGTATGAGAACTGAGCTTGTATCACCTGTGAGAGTAATCATCCGCCCGACAGCAACCTCAACACCGATGTGTGTGAGCTGATCTACGCTTAGTTCTTCCGACTCAGAATCCTC
>DFYN01000100.1:47524-48220 GCA_002383615.1 Anaerolineaceae bacterium UBA4081 | reverse complement strand
CGATAAAACATCCATCGTCGTCTACTTCTGCGTCAGGAATCTGGTAGAGTTCCTCAGTCCGTTGGTACAGCGGCGAATTTTCATCATTTTGGTCATCCCGTTGCGGGAATTGGGTATTTCGCATTTTTTATCTCTCTTAGCCTAATTCTATTTCTTCTCAAGCGATTGGTTGATTCGCCAGACTTCCCTGATAGCAGCAGCCAAGAATATGGAGCCCGCCACAACTATCGCGGAATGTTGATTAACCTGGCTTAGCGCTTGCTCCAAAGCAGCAGCGACTGGCAAGACAGCAGCAGCTGGACGTCCATGACGGTGCGCCAGTTGTACAATCTCGCCTGCCGGCATGGCACGCGGATGTTCTGATTGCGTTGCATAGACCTGCTGTACCCTCGGCATCAGTTCTGAGAACATACCATCCACATCTTTGTCTTCTGACGCTCCAAATATCAGGATAACTTCCCGGTTGGGTAGATAATCATCCAGAGCCAGACGCAACCTGGCGGCAGAATCCCGGTTGTGGGCAGAATCAACCACAATCATAGGGGATTTACTCAATACCTCAAAGCGTCCTTCCCATTTAACTGAAGCAAACCCCTGACGGATAGCATCGTCAGATATCGGCAAGCCTTCACGCCTGGCTTCCAGGAGGGCAACGTACGCAGTTGTCGCATTTTCGATCTGATGATAGCCAAGTAA
>DFYN01000100.1:43550-47500 GCA_002383615.1 Anaerolineaceae bacterium UBA4081 | reverse complement strand
CTTGTCCCGCAAAGAAAACATCTTTTCCAACGGTAACCAGATGCGATCCTCTTTCCTCAGCGATTTCTTCAATCACCTGTCGCGCTTCTTCTTTTTGGGGAGCCAGGACGACTGGTCGGCTTGGTTTGATGATGCCTGCTTTTTCACGTGCAATCAGCGCAAGCGTATCACCTAAAACCTTCATGTGGTCCATTGATAAGGAGCTTATTACAGAAACAAGGGGATCAACGACATTTGTTGCATCCAGCCTGCCGCCTAATCCCACTTCAATAACGCTTACATCCACTTTTTGCCTTGAAAAGTACAGGAAAGCAATGGCTGTTGTGATCTCAAAAGTAGTAATTTGTTCAACCTGCTGGATAGCCGGCTTGATTTCTTCCAGTAGCTGAACCAGGATATCGTGTGGGATATTTTGTCGGTCAATTTGAATGCGTTCGCAATAATCCTGTAAATGCGGGGAGATGTAAAAACCCGTCCTTAGACCTGCTGATTGGCAAGCTGATGCAATCAAGGCAGCTGTAGAGCCTTTTCCCTTGGTACCTGCCACATGAATGACGGGATAATCTCGTTGAGGATTGCCAAGGATGTCCATTAATTGGCGCATGCGGTCAAGATTAAACGTATCTGGTGTATACCGTAATTGCCGGGTTAAACTATAATCAACAAAGGTATATAGGTAGTCCAAAGCTTGTTGGTAGGCGGAATTAATGTCCATGATATCCTTAGTGAGAGGGATTGTAACCTTCGCCAACACTTTCTGCAAGCGATACATCCCACCAATCATCTCAGGATTCTTACGATGAAAATCGGAATCCTGACTGTCATTGTATACCTGGGAGACATCCAATCGCTGAAAGCCAAGCGGAGTGTGTTATCTCCCATCATAGCCCGTCTTCACAAAGCGTTTAATATATCTGTCGGTGAAATTGACCGGCAGGACGTATGGAATCAAGGTGTACTTGCATGTGTGATGGTTGCCAACGATACACAGTTTTTACAACATGCATTGGAAAACATACATACCTATATTGAAAATCAATGGCGGAATATTGAAGTTGTTGAATACCATGTTGAAATTCTCTGAGGTGAAAAATGGATTTAGGTCTGAAGGATAAAGTTGCTGTTGTTGCTGGCGCAAGCCGCGGGTTGGGGTACGCAGTTGCGGCAATGCTGGGACAAGAAGGGGCTAAGCTTGTCATTAATAGCAGGTCGCGAGCTCACCTGGACAGCGCTAGCGAGAGGTTAGCCAGCCAGGGTATTGTGGAAGTACTGGCAATTGAAGGTGATATCGCCTCACCGTCAGTACCTGCCGATATTGTCGCAAAAACCATTAAGCGTTTTGGCAAACTGGATATTGTCATCTCAAATAGCGGAGGACCGCCTCCTGGCGCTTTTGAAGGATTTTCTGACGAAGACTGGCAAAAAGCCATCGACCTGTGCCTGATGTCTCATGTCCGCTTAATCCGGGCAGCCCTCCCTGACCTCAAGCAATCGTTGGATGCAAGCATCCTCACAATCACCTCTTATTCAGTTAAACAGCCCATTCCCAATCTTATACTTTCAAATAGTATCCGGGCAGCAACGGTGGGTCTGACAAAGTCGTTAGCGCTTGAGCTTGGTCACGATGGGATCCGCGTGAATTCCATTCTACCTGGGTGGACAGAAACAGAGCGAGTCCAAGACCTGATGGCATTCAAGGCGCAGACCAATCACACAACCATCGAAGAGGAAATCCGCAAACAAGCAATGGAAAGCCCACTGGGTCGCCTTGCCCAACCGGATGAATTTGCGCGGGTGGCAGCCTTTTTAGTCTCTCCAGCAGCATCCTATTTGACAGGCGTCATGTTATCCGTAGATGGTGGTATGGTCAAAGGTATGCTCTAAAACGGACTTGATTCATCCAAAATAGATGTAATCGGGTACAATTCTGGGACTTCTAATTGAAATGAGATGCGCCCATTGTTAACGTCAAGCCAAATCCAAGACCGCCTGCAACGTTTGCTTCCTACCGTACAAAAACCCGGCAGGTATGTTGGCGGGGAATATAACCAGATTGTGAAAGACTGGGAGGCAATAGAAACAAAAACAGCCCTGGTTTTTCCGGATATCTATGATATTGGGCTTCCTAACCTCGGTCTGGCAATCCTTTACGACATAATAAACAAGCAACCTGACCTTTTAGCAGAGCGTGCATTTGCTCCCTGGCTTGATATGGAAGCTGCCATACGAACAGCCCAAATTCCGCTCTTCTCCCTCGAAACAAAACACGCGTTGGCTGACTTCGATATCCTGGCGTTTACTTTGCCTTACGAATCGCTTTACACAAATACACTGAATATCCTGGATTTGGCAGGTATCCCACTGTATTCCCATGAACGCCAGGACTCCCAACCACTGGTAATTGCCGGTGGTCACGCGACCTATAACCCAGAACCCATGGCAGCGTTTATTGACGCCTTTATCATTGGTGAGGGTGAAGAAGTTATTCTGGAATTTATTCGAGAGTATCAGAATGCTAAACGGTCGAAACTCACCCGGCAGCAAATCCTCATGAATCTGTCCCGAATTCAAGGCGTTTACATTCCTTCGTTCTATCAGCCAACATATCATGACGATGGAACCGTTGCGAGTTTGACGCCAGTGCAGCCGGATGTCCCCAAATCAATCACAAAACGGATAGTAGCCAATTTACCGCCTCCGCCTACAAAATTCATCGTTCCTTCCATTGATGTTGTCCACAACCGTGTCTCAATCGAAATTATGCGAGGCTGCACGCGAGGATGTCGGTTTTGCCATGCCGGCATGGTCACTCGACCCGTCCGCGAGCGTACTGTTGAACAGATTGTTAACGCTGCCGCCGAAGCCCTTGCCACAACTGGATTTGAAGAAATCGCGCTCCTATCCTTATCCTCATCTGACTACACGCATATCAACGAATTGGTCACCGCCATTCAATCCCGTTTCCAGCAGCAACATCTGGTCATATCCCTGCCTTCCCTTCGAATTGAATCCTTTTCAGTAGATATCATGGATAAACTTCGTGGGTCGCGCCAAGGCGGTTTCACCCTTGCTCCAGAGGCGGGCACAGACCGGATGCGGTCCATTATCAATAAGCCTATCGCCGCCGAGCAACTTTTAGAGACTGCCCAACAGATTTACTCCCGCGGTTGGTCTACTTTGAAATTGTATTTCATGATTGGTCATCCTGAAGAAACCCTTGAAGACGTCCAGGCAATCGCGGACTTGTGCCGGGCTGTGATTCAGGTGGGCAGGCAGGCAATTGGCAAGCGAGCCAACTTGCATGTTGGCATCAGTACCTTTGTCCCAAAACCTCACACGCCCTTCCAGTGGGTCGCCTGTGACACACCTGACCAGATACTTGCCAAGCAACAGCTGCTCCGCCGTGATCTGCGCCTGCCAGGTGTCAAGATAAACTGGACTGACTCTCGGGAAACGATGATGGAAGCCTGGTTATCCCGTGGTGACCGGCGCATGGGTGAAGTCATTAAAACCGCCTGGCAAAATGGCGCTAAATTTGATGCCTGGCAGGATGAATTTAGAATTGAGCTTTGGATATCAGCATTTGAGTCCCAAGGATTATCACCTGACTTTTACACGCATCGGCTGCGAGGAACTGAAGAGATATTCCCTTGGGACCATATTCACACCGGGGTTCGTAAATCATACTTACTTCAAGAGTACAAGAATAGCCATTCAGGCACCCTTAGAGCGGACTGTCGAACTGAATGTTTTGCGTGTGGNNCAGTCAGTGGAGGGATAGGCATGCAGCGTTGGCGTATCACCTATTCTAAATTGGCTGCCATTCAATACACCAGCAACCTGGATATGCATCGAATCTGGGAACGGGCACTCCGGCGGGCTGGTGTACCAGTTGCATATTCACAAGGGTTTCATCCCCAACCCCATATCCAACAAGCCTGTCCGTTACC
>DFYN01000100.1:31907-43520 GCA_002383615.1 Anaerolineaceae bacterium UBA4081 | reverse complement strand
CCAGCCATGCAAACGCAGATAGCCGCTTCCCTGTTTGTCATTGAATTTCTAGATCCAATCACATATGAAGAAGTAACAAACTTGCTGGAGGGATTGTTCCAACAAGATGAAATCAGTCGCATAAGGCGCGGAAAACAGTATGACCTGCGACCCTTAATTTTCAAAGGCGAAGTGGTTCAGGATGCATCTGTTCAGCTTAAGCTCTGGCTTAGCACCCGGGAAGGACAAACCGGTCGACCGGATGAGGTGCTGCTTGCGATGGGGTTGGACCCTTATGCCACGCACATCCATCGATTAGCGCTGTTGACTGAGGCAGATGTCGCTAAACTATGAGCTCAACTTTTACCTTCTATCAATGCCAAAATCCACAATGTGATTTTAGATTTCCAGCCCCTGCAGAGAGCATCACGCTCTGTCCCCGTTGTAATAGCGCCTTAACGAGCAGCCCGCCAGTAATCCACGAATCGGCACCCCTCCAACAGCCTCCTAAGGTGACTTCTAAGTTTGAAGTCCTGCTGGATAATATCCGCTCCGTGCTTAATGTGGGCTCAATGTTCCGCACAGCCGATGGCGCAGGCGTGTCCCACATGCACCTGGGCGGCATAACCGCCACCCCTGACCATCCCCGCATTGCAAAAACCGGATTAGGCGCTGAATGGTCGCTGCCTTGGACGTATCACGCCAACGGGGTGAAAGCGGCAGCGCAGTTGATCGCCAATGGCGCGGTTTTATGGGGATTGGAAACATCCCCTGACTCAATTCCAATCTACTCGTCTGGCACGCTCCCCAAGCACCTGGTCATGGTGGTTGGTTCAGAATACGCCGGAATTGATCCTGCCATTCAAGCGTTATGCCAAAAGATAGTCTTCCTGCCTATGGCAGGATATAAGCGCTCCCTGAATGTGGCAGTTGCCTTTGGTATTGCTGTTTACGCATTACGTTACCAACTTAACTATGCCGCAAAGTGACCCTGTTTTTTATATCGGAACCTTACCAATCCATGGCAACTTAATTCTAGCGCCAATGGACGGCTATTCGGATATGCCCTTCCGCTCAATCTGCCGGGACATGGGCTCTGCAATGAGTTATACCGAATTCCTGAGTGCAATAGATATTATTCATACCCATCCTCACTTGCACTTAAGGCTGTCCTATCTGGAAAGTGAACGCCCTGTCGTTTTCCAACTCATGGACGATTCTCCTGAGCGCCTTGTCTTGGCTGCCACCAAACTGATGGCATATAAGCCAGATGTGATTGATATCAACCTGGGCTGCTCAGCACGGTCTGTCTCAAGCCGAGGCGCTGGCTCCGGTTTACTGCGTACTCCAGACAAAATTGCAGCCATCTTTTCTGCATTAACTAAAACGCTCCCCGTACCAGTGACCGCAAAAATCAGGCTGGGGTGGGATGAGACCACTCGCAACTATAAGGATGTGGTCCAATCTCTCCAAGATAATGGCGCAGCATTAATCGCTGTGCACGCCCGAACGCGCCAACAGGCGTATTCCGGTTCTGCGGATTGGGATGCCATTGCTGAAATCAAACAAATGGCTACGATACCCATCATTGGCAATGGCGATGTGAAGACTACTTCGGATATTGATCGGATGCTTACGCACACCCGCTGTGACGCAGTCATGATTGGCAGAGGCGCCATCGGCAATCCCTGGATATTTCAACGACTGGACCGGTCGACTGTAAGTCAAAAAATGGTGCAAGAGACAATGAGTACTCAACTTGCGCGGATGCTACCGTTTTATGGTGAGGAAGTAGGATTACGTTTGTTTCGTAAGTTCGCAGTCCGGTATTTGAGCCCTTATCAGGAATTTAATGACATTCGGGGGCAACTATTAACCTGCACAGAACCTGACTACTTTCTCAACCTTTTAGATGCTTTTCTAGACCACCCACTGACTTTTTCAACCGACCTATGAGCAATTACAGATAAGGGATAAAATTGCCCTCATCCTTTCTTGCAGGTCGTTTATGCCATTCCAATTTCTAAATTACGTTCCGGGCGAGTATATCGCCCTCTTTATTGCTGCAATCTGGGCGTGTGCATCCATTCTTTACAGCCGCGCAGGTAAATACATACCAGCCATGGAGTTAAACCTCCTAAAAGGAATTCTTGCGCTGGTTTTAGTTACGTTTGTTTTAATCATCCAACGCGGCTTTTCAACCTCCTTACCTCCTTTAGCCATCGTGCTCCTGCTTCTTAGTGGCGCATTGGGAATTGGATTGGGAGATACCGCGTACTTGCACGCCCTGCAAGATATCGGTCCCCGGAAAACAACGTTGATCAAGATGATTGCCCCACCGACTGCCGGATTGATTGCCTGGATATTTATGGGTGAAGCCCTCAATGGTTTGGCTTGGGTTGGTATCCTACTTATTCTCGGCGGGGTTGCCTGGGTCGTAACCGAATCGCCAAATGGAACCAATGGACACCCACTTAATCCCCGCGGCATCGGTATGGCGGTGTTTGCTGCCCTGACTGAGGCAGGGGCAGTAGTCCTCGCACGGGCGGCGCTGACCTTGACAGACATATCGCCTATATGGTCGACTTTCATGCGCCTGGCAGGTGGCATCATCATCGTGGTTGTTACTCTCGTCATCCGAGGGAAACCGCTTGGTAAATGGATGAAGTTGCCAGAAACTCCCAAAATAGCTGTGACAGCATTCTCTGCAATTTTCATGGGTACGTTTATGGGAATTTGGCTACAACAGGTTGTCTTGCAAACTACGCCGGCAGGTATTGCACAAACCTTGTTTGCAACAACACCTTTATTCGTTTTACCGTTGGCTGCCTTGTTAGGAGAAAAAATTAGTTTACGAGCCGTATTTGGGGTATTCGTGTCGATTGCAGGAATGGCAATTCTCTTTATAATTAAATAAGTTACTCCAGGGGAAATATCTAGTTATTTGCATCACAAGGAGAATGGACAATGGCACAGTATGCATTAAGCACATGGTTAGTCTGGCAGTTTGCAGCCTTTGAAGCCAAAGCTGGCAACTCACCTCAAATAGAACCGGTTCATTTTATGCTGGGGCTTGGTAAATCCTGTGATGTAGATGTCGCAGCCATTTTGGCAGGACTTCAGAATCCACCGGATGCCGCCACGCAACGCGAAGCCATTGACCATATTCGCGATATTCGTCAATTATTCGCAAAAGCAAATATAACCATTACGCCTTTCCGGCGTACTTTACGCCAGATGGTAGCACAACCTGCGGGGCAGGCACCTGATTCGCAAGAGATGCATCGCAGCAACGAATCCCGCCGCCTCTTCCAACGGGCAGAGCAAATTGCAGATTCCGACTCTGGCGCCAAAGACATGTTGCTGCCCCGTCACTTGCTATATGCCCTGATGGAATCACCTAACACACCCTGGCAAACGCTGTTAGAACAGGCGGGAATTACCGGCGCTTTCAATCTTATGTTTGGCGACAAGGCGGGATACACGCCTCCGGAACAATCCGCCAGCGACTCAGGAAGTTCGCAACCGACGCCCGCGTCTGAGACACCCATCCTGGATAAATATGGTCGCGACCTGACAGCATTGGCACGTGCCGGAAAGTTGGACCCGGTCATTGGTCGTCGGGACGAGATGAAGAAATTGGCGCAAATCCTTATTCAAAAACAAAAGAACAACGCCATACTGGTCGGCGATCCCGGTGTAGGGAAGACTTGCATCATTGAAGGGTTCGCTCAATTATTAGTTGGCGGTAAACTTCCAGCCGACCTATCTGATAAGCGCATACTACAAATCACCATGTCAAGTTTGGTGGCAGGCAGCAAGTACCGTGGTGAATTCGAAGAACGCATGGAAGGCTTGATTGCAGAAGTTACTTCGCACCCGGATATCATCCTGTTTATCGATGAAATCCACACGCTTCTAGGCAGTGGCGGAGAAGGCGCTCACGATGCAGCCAATATCCTAAAGCCCGCCTTGTCACGAAGCGATATGCGTATCATTGGTGCAACAACTACAGATGAATATCGTAAGACAATCGAAAAAGATGGCGCGTTAGACCGCCGCTTCCAGCGGATTTGGATTGATGAGCCTACCCGAGATGAGGCTGTCCTGATCCTCAAAGGTATTAAACACAAATTCGAAGAACATCACAAGCTTGAAATCACAGAAGAGGCAATTGAAGCAGCCGTTGACTTATCCCTCCGATACTTGCCCGATCTTCGCTTGCCGGATAAAGCGGTCAATCTGATTGACCAGGCATGTTCGCAGGCAAGGCTTTCCACGTTGACAGTGGAAGCATCTCAAACGCGTACATTGACCGTTGGCAAACTGCAAATTGCAAAAGTCGTTGCTGAACAAGCCAGGTTGCCGCTGACCCAGCTCACTGAGAGCGAATCTGACCGCCTGCTCAAAATGGAAGAGAGCCTTAAGCGTCGCTTGATGGGTCAGGATGAAGCTGTATCGGTTGTATCTAAAAGTGTTCGTACCGCGCGCGCTGGTTTGAAGCCAGCCAATAAACCTGTGGGTGTATTCATGTTTGTTGGAGCTACCGGCACGGGTAAAACAGAATTAGCAAAAGCCCTTGCCGAATTCCTGTTTGGTGATGAACGCCGTCTGATTCGGGTGGATATGTCTGAATATACCCAGGAACACACCGTGTCTCGCCTGATTGGCTCGCCTCCAGGTTATGTGGGATATGAAGAAGAAGGTCAATTGACTGGTCCGATTCGTACTTATCCTTATTCCGTGGTACTTTTTGATGAGATAGAGAAAGCACATCCACGCGTATTGGATATCATGCTTCAGATTTTTGATGAGGGACGCCTAACTGACGGACAAGGTCGCCGGGCTTCCTTTACCGAGTCAATCATCATCATGACCTCCAACCTCGGNNCAGCAAGCAATGCGACCCGAATTACTAAACCGCATCAACAATATTGTTTTCTTCTACCCATTGAGTGAAGAAGCTGTACGCTTAATTATCGATAAAATTATCCGAAATCTGGTATCCCAATTAGCCAGCCGCCACATCACTTTCGACCTGACTGAATCAACGTATGAACTACTCATGAAAGAAGGTTTCAGTCCCCAATATGGTGCACGTGAGATGGAAAGAACCATCCAACGCCTAATCGTGCAACCCCTCGGAGAGAAGATCATTGGCGGGTCAATTATGGATGGTCAATCCGTACACGTGGACACAGTGGACGGGGTTATCACTTTCAAGTAAAACGGGAGATGTCAAATGCCATTGATTGATGTAACCTCACCTGTAACTCCAAGCGAAATTATCTACTATCACGGCGACAAATTTGCGCCGGCAGGCGGATTGAGTCGGACAGAAATCATATTGGCAGATAAGAAAGTTAATACGGGCAAGCTGGCAGAAAGCATGCTGGCTGCAGCCATTCTTGCCAATGAAGCGACTGGAGCTATCCAATTGCAACCACAAGAAAAGCGCGGATTCTTAGGGTTAGGCTCCTCTACCGTTTTGGGTATCCAACTTGTTCAACCCCTCACCTGGGCTGAGGCAAGCTTGGAAGCCGACCTGTACAGTATCGTTTATCAGGGCTATGGCAAACAGCCCTTCTCGGTTTATGATTATGTCTACCACCTTTGGACTCAGGACAAGACCAACCCCTGGGAAGAGGTTATCTCTATAGTTCGCTGGGGGCTTGTCCGTCGTAACCTGCTGATTGCAGAAGAGAAACGGTCCCTCAAAATCTTTGTTTCATATAGCTATCAGATTTCAGAGGATCAACGCAGCTGGGTTTCACAGATTCCTATTCAACCGGTACAGCAGCTCATTTCAAATGCCAGTATTCAACCAGATAAATGGAAAATGCTTACCAGGGAAATTAGCAAAGCCCTGCATGCCAGGCAGGAAAAATCCGAAAGCGATTTTGATTAGACAGGAGCAATATACGATGCCATCTCACGCCTGGGTAACAGGGTTTCCTGGTGCAATTACTGTTTGTGACCGGGACGGAATTATTTTGGAGATGAATAATAAAGCGCTTTCAACCTTCAAAGAGGATGGTGGAGAACGCCTGATTGGACAGAATGTTTTGGACTGCCATCCTGAACCAGCGCGTGGAAAGCTGCTTGCGATGCTCAAATCCGGAAAAAAGAATGTATATACCATCGAAAAACGCGGCATCCACAAACTGATATACCAAACCCCCTGGTACGACGAAAAAGGTCAGTACGCAGGTTTCCTTGAACTATCACTTGAAATTCCGGCGGATATGCCCCACTTTATCCGGGAAGAATAAACTCAACTCTTCTCAAGTCGTCGTGCTACCTTTATGCTCATTTTGCGTAAAGGTAGTGAGACATTGATGAAGGACAAAAAATAGCGATGACCTCTCAAAATATCTTTTCCCAATACTTTGGCATCCTGATAAAGGGTCAGACCTATCTCAACCTTCTCTACCTCATCCTATATTTTCCCCTTGGATTGGTTTATTTCATATTTATTGTTGTGGCGCTATCCCTCGGCGCAGGTTTGCTCATTGTCTGGATTGGTTTACTATTCTGGCTGCTACTTTTTGCCGGCGCGTGGGTATTTGCCGCTCTTGAGCGTCAATTAGCGATTTCCATCTTGAAAGTTGAGATACCGAATTCGCCGAATAGACCTAAAGTAAATGGCACTGTCTGGCACAAATTTGTTGACCACATCTCCAATGTTTCGACCTGGAAAGAGTTACTTTACCTTTTTCTCAAGTTCCCATTGGGTATTCTATTTTTCACCTTAACAGTCACATTCATTTCTNNCCTTTGCTTTTATTCTTGCCCCAGCATTATATCCTTTGGCATCGTATAACTTGGGCTTTACCATCGTGGATTCAGCTTTAACGGCAGCTCTGGTAAGCCTGACCGGTCTTTTAATCCTTCCTGGTTTTATGCACATTTTGAATTTTTGCGCAAAACTGGCTGGAAGTTTTGCGGTCGTTATGCTGTCCCAACCCTCAGATATACCTCCCTCAATGAGCGAGGTCCCCTCTTCTAAAACTTCAATGGAGAAATAAAATGGAAAAACAAATTCGTCCTACCCCCTGGTACCTCTCGCCATTTTTAGCCATCTGGCGTTTGCTTACCTGGATTCTTAAACTTGTCGGTCGTGTGGCTGCCGGTATTATCGGTCTGGCTTTTGCGATTGTCGGTGGTATCCTGACTGCCCTGGTGATCACCCTGCCCATCGGCATCCCCCTTCTGATATTGGGCATCCTTTTAATGCTTAGAGCCATATTCTAAGCGCGTGCCTCATCATTGACAATAAAACATTCTGACACTTGACCAGCACACACAGACAATACGGCTATGAAGCATTTTCTTGTCGATATCACCTATCTTGTTCCAGTGGATGATCTCACAGATATCCTACCCCAGCACCGAACCTTTCTTCAAAAAGGGTACGACCAGGGCTGGCTATTGATGTCTGGACCACGCCTGGATAAACTTGGCGGCATTGTGATTTGCCGTGCGCCATCCCAAGATGCGCTCGAGGCTTTCTTTCGCGATGACCCATATGCCATTCACGGGGTGGCGATCCACCGTTTTGTTGAATTCAACCCTGTCAAGCGGCAAAGCTGGCTTGAGAATTGGGTTACTGAGGATTGAAAGGGAATAAAATGCCTGAAGAGAATGTTAAATACGAAGAATTTACAGTCAATGGTGAACTGCTTATATCCAAAATTAAAGACCTACTTCGTGAAGGTAATATTCGCCGCATCATCATCAAAGACGATCAAGCACGCACACTCATTGAAATCCCGTTGACAATTGGTGTGGTGGGAGCTTTATTGCTCCCCGTCTGGGCGGCAATCGGTGCAGTTGCAGCCCTGGCAGCCAACCTTACCATCCTTGTCGAGCGGGTCGAAAAAACAACTCCGTGATATGGCAATCCTGGGCACNNGGTCGCTTATGGACGGCTATTCGCGACCATATTTCCTACCGGCGGGGGTTGGACGGGAAAATTGTTGCGAAATGGACTGATCGTGATGGAGCTAAAAACCGGCGTTGGTTGTCTGATGGCGAAGCCCGTGCCCTTGAACAAGCTGCCCGCTCCCTCATGATAGAGTTCCTGGATGCCTATAACAACGGGCAAACCAGGCTTGACGGTACGATGACGCCTGACCAGCTTACGTTATTCAATCAAATTGCCTCCTTCACACCTGAGCGATACACCGCTGATATCCAACGTTACCACCAGGTTTACAGCCCAGTGGGTATTTTACCTCCCGATCAATATATGGCGTTGGTTCTACAAGCGACGGTTGGATGTTCTTTCAATACCTGCACGTTCTGTGATTTTTACAAGGATCGTCCATTTCGGATCAAGAGCCTCGATGAATTCAAGCAGCATACGGAAAATGTAATCTCGTTTTTAGATAAAGGGCTAAGCCTGCGGCGAACCATCTTTTTGGGTGATGCCAACGCGTTGGTCATCCCAACGCCGCGGTTAATTTCTATGCTGGAAGTCATTAATGAATTTGTTGATGTTCATTCTCTCGGTGGTATCTATGGTTTTTTGGATGGCTTTTCCGGCGAAAAAAAGAGTGTAACTGATTATCGGGAGCTAAAAACACTTGGATTGGAACGGGTCTACATCGGTATGGAGAGTGGTCATGCGCCATTGTTGCGCGAACTCAAAAAGCCAGGGACGCCTGAAGATACGCTTCAAGCAGTCAGGTTCCTCAAAGAAGCAGGGATTTCTGTCGGAGTCATCATCTTACTGGGAGCAGGTGGGCACAAATATGCGCAGGGACACATCCAGGACACCATTCAAAGCCTGAATGCCATGCACCTGGATATGGACGATATCATCTACTTCTCTGAGTTGATTGAGAACAATGACCTGCAATACACGCGCAAAGCATTTACGGATGACCTTATCCCGCTAACAGGTAAGGAACGGATTGCACAACAGGTTGAAATTGAAAGCCGCCTGCGTTTTTCTCAAACAGGCGGCACACCGCATATCAGCCGGTACGATATCCGCGAGTTTGTTTACTAAACCAATAACTCCCCCAGATAATCCACACGATTGGTATAGATGAGACCCAGGTTTCCATCCACCAAGTCCATTCGGGTGATACCGCAATTCTTGATTCCGAACCAGATGCGTGCATCAAAGGGGATGCCCAGCATTTGTGCCATAAATGCCTGATAAAAATCTCCATGGCTGACGATTGCCACTCGATCCTCTGATTGTTGATGCCGTTGGATAATAAAATCACACGCCTCTTTTACTCTGGCATGGAAATCTAATTCAGGCTCTTGGGGTTTGTTCCACCAGCCAGCTTCTGTAATCTCATCGGATAACATCACGCCGGGATAATGATGCTCGAAAAAAGACCGGGGTTTGCCGGATTTCCCGACGACTTGACCTGTGACCTCATCTTTGAGGAATATTCCTCCGTATTCACAGAACCGTCCATATGCCTCCGGAGTTAAGCCAAATGATTTTGCAATTGCAAAAGCGGTGGCAACTGAGCGGTGCATTAATGAGCAATACAAGTGGGTTAACCCAAAACCACGTACCGGATAACCAGTAGCTTTGCCATCCCTATCTTCTGAATCAACCTGGTGGATGAATTCAGCCAGACACTTAGCCTGCGCTTCTCCAAGCGTACTTAAAGCAGGGTCTTCATGCCGACCGTGAGACGAGTGTGTTTCAAGCCACATGGCATTGTTATTGGATTGGGCATGGCGGATAAAATAGATCCTCAAATGGGCAACTCCCCGTCCTTTTAGGCTAATTTTACCATCCCAATTCGGTACCTATGGCATTTATCTCAAGACCTGAGATCCATTCACGCTGCGACTTATGGTAAAATTACCACACTATGTCCCTGTAGCTCAGTGGATAGAGCGCTAGCCTCCGGAGCTAGAAGCGGGAGTTCGAGCCTCCCCAGGGACGCCATTTTCTTACATCGCGCCGTCAGGGCGTACTTTTATTTTTAGTCGGATTTTATGTATTTCTAATATTCACAGCTATCATCTCATAGTAAGATTGGATCAAATGATAAATCAAAGGAGGTCACAATGAGCTATTTTGGCGGATACGGTTTATATTTCCTGTTTGCCCTGCCTGCCTTGCTTTTAGGGCTATGGGCTCAATTTAAAGTTCAGTCAGCTTTTAAGAAGTTCTCGCAAGTCAGAACCCTTTCCGGATTATCTGGCGCCCAGGCGGCACGCCGTATCCTGGACACCCACAATCTGAACAATATCCAAATTGAACCGACTCAGGGTACGTTAAGTGACCATTATGACCCATCTGCCCGGGTTCTTCGCTTGTCTAATGGCGTCTATCAATCCCAAAGTGTCGCAGCCGTTGGTATCGCAGCTCACGAAGCAGGACATGCGATTCAGCATGCTGAAAATTACCCCTTCCTGACCATGCGGTCATTGCTTGTGCCAACAGTCCAATTGGGTAGCTGGTTGGGTCCTATCATATTTATGATTGGTCTTTTCCTTGCCGGTTCCACGGGAACCACTGTTTCCTGGATTGGACTGGGGCTATTTTCCCTCACAGCTGTGTTTGCGCTGGTCACTTTACCCGTTGAACTGGACGCATCGCGCAGAGCGAAACAAGCGCTGAGCGTTTCTGGAATAATCTACACGCAAGAAGTTGGTGGAGTCAACGCTGTTCTGGATGCTGCTGCCCTCACCTACGTCGCTGCCGCCATTCAAGCTTTGTCCACCCTTGCATATTACGCATTTATGCTGCTCGGACGCCGGGATGATTAATAAGATATCGTGAAATAAGTTGCAATGACCTTCAAATTATGATAGATTTAGTAAGCATTCTTTTGCCAGCGAGGTCATATGAGCGATTTAGCACCTATCCCGGATATCATCATTCGCCGTCTCCCTATTTACCTGCAAGCGCTCCAACACCTGCATTCAAGGTCAGTCGTAACGACTAATTCTCAGGAGTTGGGTAAGATGTTAGGCATTTCAGCTGCTCAAATTCGGAAGGACCTGTCCCAATTTGGCGGATTCGGCAAACAAGGTACCGGTTACAATATTCCGTTCTTGATTGAAAAATTGAAGAACATCTTGAAAATTGACAGGACATGGGATGTTATCCTGGTGGGTGCCGGCGACCTCGGGCACGCAATCGCCCGATATCAGGGATTTCAAAACCGTGGATTTCGAATTATTGCGGTTTTTGATAATAACCCTGCCATAATTGGTTCAACTATAGAAGAATTTTCTATCCTTCCAGTCAGTCAAGCACGGGATTTTATACAAAAGAATCGTGTAAATATTGCCTTATTAACTGTACCTGCTAGTTCAGCTCAAGAAGCAGCCGAGTTTCTGGTCGAGTCTGGAATCAAGGCAATTTTGAACTATGCGCCCATCAGCCTCCTCTTACCTGAGGGGATTCAAGTAGAGTACCTGGATCCTTTGCTTCAGTTGCAACACATGACCTACTACCTGGAATAAATATAAAACCGGCTCTTCTCAGAGCCGGTTTATTCGTCAATTATGCCGGGCTTAATGGACAACTGGGAGCGACCGCCTCAGAGATTCTCTTAGCGCTAATGCGCGGGAAGCACCCAATGCGGTACATGTCAGGGGATTATCCACCAGGTATGCAGGAATTCCAAGGTTTTTAGTTAAGTA
>DFYN01000100.1:19795-31788 GCA_002383615.1 Anaerolineaceae bacterium UBA4081 | reverse complement strand
GCTGCACCGATCCGAATCTTGACCATTTCTGCAGTTGGTTGACCAATGATGACCCCAAACTTCTTACGAACATAACCAATAATCGCCTCATCCATTCTCAAACCGCCATTGCGGTCAGACTCAGCTGTGATGATGGAATTCATCGCCAATACCGCAGATTGGTTGGTTCCGCCGCCCAGACATATCACCATATTCCCGGAAGGCGTTGAAATGGGGAGGTCTACACCCAGCGCAGCCGCAAGCGGTTGTTGCACCAGGTACACATCTCGGCTGCTGGATAGACCCGCTTCATGGACAGCCCTGCTTTCAACACTAGTAGCGCCATACGGAATGGTCAGCATCAATTGAGGACGGAAGATGAACATTCGTCCACAAATATCCCTGACAAGATAGTGCAACATGGTTTCTGTGATGTCATACTCAGCGATAACACCATGAACCAGCGGACTGATAATCTTGATATTTTCCGGTACACGACCGGTCATATCTTTGGCGGATTGTCCCCACTCCACCATCTTCTGCTCATCTTCAAAAATTGCTACGACTGTCGGTTGCTGCCATAGCACCTGATTGCCCTCAGCAATAACGGTGTTATTTGTGCCAAGGTCAATCCCGAGTTCACGGGTAAAACCAGCCATTTTATTCCTTCGTTCCTCGCTGCCTTTGTCCCTGACGGAAGCGGCGTACAGCATCAATCCTTAGCGTCGAACGTCTCAAGGCAGCCTGAATCATCAGATAGCGGTCTGAATCTGCTTCCCCGACTTGTTTAAGCATCTCTTCTGCCCGGGATTTCGCAGCTTCTGCACGTTGTACGTCTATCTCGCCTACATTTTCTGCAGCATCCGCTAAAATAATCACCTGATTTGGCTGCACCTCGGCAACCCCACCAGCGACCGAAAAGTATTCTTCACCCTGTTTGGTACGAACGGTAATCACACCATACCTGAGTACGGTTAGAACNNCACCAGGTCAACTTCTCCTGAAAATACCTGCCGGTCTTGCGAAACAATCTCACATCGAATTGGCATAAGTCACCGGTCTTTTATGAGAGCGCCTTGGCTTTTTCAACCGCTTCATCAATCGTACCCACCATCTGGAACGCCTGGACAGGTAAGTTGTCATGTTTTCCATCTAAAATCTCGCGGAAACCACGGACAGTTTCTTTTAGAGGAACATACTTGCCGGGAATACCGGTAAACTGTTCTGCCACATACATCGGCTGTGAGAAAAACCGCTCAATCTTGCGCGCCCGGGAAACGATGAGCTTATCGTCTTCATTCAACTCATCGATACCTAAAATGGCGATAATGTCTTGCAAGTCCTTATAGCGCTGCAACACACGTTGAACTTCACGCGCCGTAGCGTAATGTTCCTCACCCACAACCCGTGGGTCCAGAATACGGGAGGTGGATACCAATGGGTCAACAGCCGGATAAATACCTTTTTCCACAATGGAGCGTTCCAACGCCACGGTCGCATCCAGGTGCGTGAAGGTTGCCACAGGCGCAGGGTCAGAATAGTCATCTGCCGGCACATACACAGCCTGCATTGAGGTAATTGATCCCTGCTGTGTAGATGTAATCCGTTCTTGCAGTTCACCCATTTCTGTTGCCAGAGTAGGCTGGTAGCCTACCGCTGAAGGCATACGACCGAGCAACGCAGATACCTCAGAGCCGGACATTGTGAAGCGGAAGATATTGTCAATGAACAGGAGGACGTCCATCCCCTGGTCGCGGAAGAATTCAGCCATTGCCAACCCGGTCAGGGCAACACGCAGGCGAACACCGGGGGGCTCGTTCATCTGACCGAATACCATAACTGTGTCGCGCATAACGCCCGATTCTAACATTTCGCGGTATAGCTGGGTCCCTTCACGGGTGCGTTCACCCACTCCGGCAAAAACAGATTTGCCTTTGTGAACCGTGGCAATTGACCGAATCAGTTCCATGATAATGACAGTTTTACCTACACCAGCGCCGCCAAAAATACCTGTCTTACCACCTTTTGTAAACGGCGCAATCAAATCTACTACTTTTAAGCCCGTTTCAAATAACTCAACCCGGGTCGATTGTTCTGCAAAGGTTGGCGCGGCACGATGGATAGGATAATACGCTTTGGCGTCCACTGGACCATTACCATCTACCGGTTTTCCAAGCACATTAAAGATGCGTCCCAATCCTGCTTCACCGACTGGAACCATAATCGGAGCGCCAGTGCGGCGTACAGGCAGACCGCGTTTTAATCCATCGGTGCTTTCCATAGAGACACAGCGCACCCGATTTTCACCAAGATGCTTCTGGACTTCCAAAGTCTGAGTTTCTTGACCTTCGATAACGATTTCGACAGCCTCAAAAATATCGGGTAAATCACCTGCTGCAAAGACAACATCCACCACGCTGCCCTGAATTTGTACAACCGAACCAGTTTCTTTCTCCATAACCGTTGCCTCCAAAAAGGGGTGATAAAGACGGCTTACGCGTTTTCTGAATGGCTTAATGCCTCAGCACCGCTGGCGATATCCAGCATGTCGTTCGTAATTGCCTGTTGGCGGGCTTTGTTGTAATCCAACCGCAGGATATCTACCAGGTCAAGAGCGTTATCTGTTGCATTACGCATGGCAATCATCCGCGCGGCATGTTCACTGGCTTGTGAGGATAAAATCGCCTGGAAAACTTGAATGGCAACAAATCGAGGTACTATTTCAGATAGTAAATCCGAAGCATCCGGCTCATATGAATAAACGCCTGTTAATGCATGATTTGGGGCGACTTTTTGCTGACTTGCTTCTACTTCCAGTGGCAGTAATTTGCGACTGATGGTCTCCTGCCTCATCATGGAATGGAAATCGGTATATGACAAGTACACTTGATCCACATTTCCACTCAAGAATTCCTCGACAGCCAAATGCCCGATAGCTGAAACATCCAAAAAAGATGGCGGTGAGGGTAAATCACTAAACTCAGCCATGACATCAATTCGCCGGCGCAGTAATAAATCGCGCCCTTTGCGACCCACAGCAATATATCTGACTGGCACATCAAATTGATCAAAGGTCATCAGCGTTGACCTCAGGATATTGACGTTATAAGCGCCTGCCAAACCGCGGTCGCTGCTAACCATCAAAACAAGAACACGTTTTACTTCCGAGCGTTCTGTCAATAAGGGATGCAAACTGGAATGACCAGGCTGCGATGCCAGATGAGTCAAGACGCTCCAAGCTTTGGCAGCATAAGGTCTGGTAGCTTCTGCCGCCTGGATGGCACGGCGTACTTTACTTGCGCTGACCGTCTCAAGCGCTTTTGTGACCTGTGCTAAATTTGTAACGCTCCGGATGCGGAGCCGCATTTCCCTGGCTGATGACATAAAGTATCCTCGCCTTATACCCTACTTCCAACTTGCGTTGAAAGCGGTCAGGGCATCCTTGAGCTGGGCTTCTGTCTCTGGTGTTATTCGCTTGTCAGAGCCTATGGCGCGACCAACTTCAGGGTGGGCACTGTCCATATAGCGGATCAATGCCGTCTGCCAGGATTTGATCCGTTCGACTGGAATTGAATCCGCGAAACCATTTGTGGCTGCGTATAAAACTATCACCTGGACTTCCAATGACATGGGCTCATATTGGGGTTGTTTGAGGATTTCTTGCAGACGTTGCCCTCGGTTCAGTTGGTCCATAGTAGCTTTATCCAAATCCGACCCAAACTGTGCAAATGCTGCCAGTTCCCGATAAGCCGCCATATCTAAGCGCAATCGGGCAGCCACTTGTTTCATCGCCTTAGTCTGAGCAGAACCACCTACGCGGGAAACAGAGATACCCACATTGATACCAGGACGAATACCTGCATTGAACAAGTTGCCTTCAAGATAAATCTGACCATCTGTGATGGAAATAACATTCGTTGGAATATACGCCGAGACATCGCCCAGCAAGGTCTCAATAATCGGTAAAGCCGTCAATGATCCACCCGAGCCTGCCACCTTGAGAATTTTTAGGTTGGCATGATCCGGCATTGCTTCCATAGCCTTTTGGGCGTCATAGTCAGAGCGCGGACCTAAATACACCTTACCGTCAACACCATCTTCAGAAGTTGCTGCCTCACCCTTAAAATCGTTCTTTACAATGACATACTTGGCTGCCATTCGGGATGCGCGCTCAAGCAGGCGGGAGTGTAAGTAGAAAACATCACCTGGATATGCTTCACGACCAGGTGGACGTCGAAGCAGCAAGGAGACTTGCCGATATGACCAGGCGTGCTTGGAAAGGTCATCATAGACCACGAGCGCATCGCGACCAGATTCCATAAATTCTTCACCGATGGCACAGCCAGCATATGGCGCTATGTATTGCAGCGCTGCCGCTTCATCTGCCGCTGCAACAACAACAATTGTGTGTTGCATAGCCCCATTACGTTCTAATTCACCGAGGGTTCTGGCGACTGCAGCTTTCTTTTGCCCAATCGCAACATAAATACAAATCAGATCCTTACCCTTCTGGTTGATAATCGTATCAATCGCNNGGGGTATCTACATCCTGCCGGTCAATGACACCAGGTGCAATCCGTTCAATTGGGCGAAAACCACTTCCTTTAATCGGACCCTTACCATCAATCGGTTCACCCAAAGCGTTGACCACACGTCCGATCAAACCGTCCCCCACCGGAACAGATGCAATCCGCCCGGTCGTTTTAACCGTCATTCCTTCGGAAATTTGTGAGTATTCACCCAGGATGATGATTCCAACCCGGGTCTCTTCCAGGTTGAAGGCGATTCCCATGACGCCGTTCGCAAACTGAACAAGTTCTTGCGCCTGGACGCCAGCCAGACCTTCTGCCTTGGCAATGCCGTCGCCTGCTTCAACAACCGTCCCAACGTCCTGGACGCCATACTGAGGTTCGTAAGTATCAATGCGACGTTGCAGGTCATCCGTCAAACTCTTAATTAGATCCGCCATGCATCCTCCAGAGGGGTGGGGTGAGACTACATATATGTCAAGTCAATAATTACAGTGGTTATCAATCGCCCTGATAACCAACCACGCCGCAGCGGACTGTTTGTTGCGGCGTTCTCTCAGGTTATTAGCAGTGACTTTCGTTCAACCTGGCTCCAACTTTGCGGGATAAGGCGATTGACCTTCACGGGTTAAATGATACCTGAAAGGCAGCGGATTGTAAAGTTGAACGACAAAAGCAATTCAAATTCACCAGTTTACTGGGAGAAATAACCTAATGCCAGTCGCAAACGTGTTTCCACATCCTTCTCAGTGTCCCGAGGTATGGATTGTAGAGCTGCCTGGGCTTCCACAACACTGTAACCTAACGAGATCAATGCCTCTACGACTTCTCCGTCGATATCAGTTAACCCGGCTGCTGTCCCAAGTGCACCGGCATCCCCAACCTTTCCCTGCATGTGCAGAATGATCTTCTGGGCAGTTTTACGTCCAACACCCGGAACTCGCGCAAAGGTATCTACCTGTTCTTGCAAGACAGCCGCACGAATGGTCTCGATTGAAAGCATGGAAATAATCGCGAGGGCAATCCTTGGACCGACACCATTCGCGCCTAACAATAATTGAAAGTAAGCCTTCTCCCTTTCGTCTTCAAAGCCATAAAGGGTTAATGCATCTTCACGAACGACCAAGTGGGTGAACAATAATAAGTTTTCCCGCATTTTTAATTGGGACGTAAGAGAACCTGGGATATAAATCCGCAAACCGATGCCACCCACCATCAGAGTTACCTCATCTGGACCCAGAGCAACTACTTCTCCTTCAACCATTGCGATCATCGGCGCCATTCCTTTCTGCCAGCATACCGCGCTTGTACTTCGTACAGGATGAGACCTGTTGCGACCGCCAAATTCAATGAGTCATTTTGTCCTTGCATTGGAATAGACACCATCGCATCACAAGCTAACTGGCGGTCTTGTCCCAACCCCTCCCTCTCACTTCCCATCAACACCACCAATGGGCGCGGATAAGACTGCTGGGTATATGTAGATTTTGCTTTATCAGACGTTCCAATCAATGCAACAGATTGTTTTCGTTTCCAAGCCAAAAAAGTGTGCCATTCAGCCTTCACAATTTGCTGGGTAAGCACTGACCCCATACTCCCCCTCACAGATGTCGGGTCATACGGATCCGTACAATGATCCAGCAATATGACCCCATTCACACCGACTGCATCGCACGTGCGAAGGATCGTTCCCAAGTTACCAGGGTCAGCGATTGAATCAAGAGCCACCCACCAGGATTGTTGATTAAGGTCAATACTATCGATGGGTAACCACGCCTGGTAAAGGACAGCAGCCAAACCGGTTGGACCATCCTTGGCTGACAAATCCCTGAAAACTTCTGCAGAAACTTCCAGGATTTCAACACCTGCGGATCTCAAATTCTCAACCGTCGCCAACCCGGTAGAACTGGATAATAATTCAGGTGCAAAAATGACACTCTGAATGCGAGATGGATAATTGGCTGTTTCAATGACGTGCCTTAATCCCTCCACAAAGAATACGCCGGACGCCTCTCGAACCTTCCGGTCGCGTAGCTTCTTAATTGCCTTTATGCGCGGATTTGCATGGCTGGTGATTCGCGCAAGGTCACTCATTAAATCCCTCCTCCAGCCTTTGATGTCGATATGAGTGCGCATGACATATGGCTATTGCCAATGCATCTGCCGCATCATCAGGTTTAGGAATGGCGGGTAGCGCCAGGATTGCCTTAACCATTTCTTGAACCTGATGTTTGTCCGCGCCGCCATAACCAACAACAGCCTGCTTGACTTCCAAAGGGGAATATTCGCCAAGGTGGATGCCTGCCTGCGAAAGTACAAGAAGCACTACCCCGCGCGCCTCTCCAACTGCAATGCCAGAAGTGACATTGCGGGCAAAATACAACTTCTCCACCGCCGCTTCTTTCGGCTGGTGGAGAAGGATTAACGCTGTAAGTTCTGTGTAGAGAGTTTGCAGACGCAACTCAATCCGTTGATCTGTCGGGGTTTTTATAACCCCATGGGTAACTTCCGATATTATTCCGCGCTCATCCTCAAGGATGAGACCATAACCTGTTGTTGCAATACCGGGGTCAACACCCAAAAACAGCATGGCATTTACTCAGACTCCATCGCCTTCATGGCTTCATCTGAAATCTTGAGGTTTGAAAAGACATTCTGAACGTCTTCCAACTCTTCCAGGGCTTCAATAAACCGAATGACCTGAAGGGTATCTTCAACGGATAACTCTTTCTCTTCAATCGGGAACATTCTTAATTCTGCATCTTCGGGCTGAATACCAGCGGCGCGCAGGCGATCCGATAGCAATTTGAAGGATTCAACTGGTGCAATAATTTCGATGGATTCACCATCAGATACCACATCATCTGCGCCGCCATCGACCGCCAACTCAAATATTTTATCAAAATCCTGACCTTTTGCCGGGATTGAGAAATATGCTGCCCGGTTAAACTGCCAGGCGACTGAACCGCCAGCGCCCATGGTGCCGCCCAAGCGTGTCAATGTATGTCGTACTTCAGCCACAGTCCGGTTACGGTTTTCGGTCACACACTCAATGACCAAAGCGATGGCATTGGGGGCATAGCCTTCATAAAACACCTGTTCGTACACTTCGCCATCTTTCGATTCACCACCCCCGCGCTTGACCGCACGTTCAATATTTTCTTTAGGCATGTTTTGAGAGCGCGCTTTGTCGATTGCCAGCCTCAATCGGAAGTTCGTGTCGGGGTCAACGCCACCTTCCCGTGCCGCCATTACGATTTCACGGGTTAACCGGGTGAATACTGCGCCGCGTTTTGCATCTGCAGCGCCTTTCTTGCGCTTAATTGTCGCCCACTTGGAATGACCAGACATGCTTCCTCCGTAATAAATCTCTGACCAGGACAGATTAAATTCTGGACAAATTATACACCAATTTATTTCTGTTAAAACGGCATCTCCAAATTTCCTAATCGGCACCGTAATCCCCACCGCCACCTTTCAAAGACGCAAGGTAGACCTTACAACAGGGTGAATACCCTTAAATTACTACTTTATTTCCAATATACTCTAACTATATTATTACCAAATAACGTTTCTTGTTCTACCAAAGGTTTACCAATGTTCTACCGACTGCTTGTTTCCTTCATCCAAATCACGCTTGCGCTAGGCTTCATAAGCCAGCCTATGCACACCTCTCTCGTACCTGTCACCGGAACTTCCCTCGATACTACTTCTGGGTCCACACCGGCGTCAATGCCCACCCTTCCTGAATTTATCCGTGCGGTCACCAACAACACATCTGCACCCGCTGGGATTTACGTTTCCAACACTCTTGCTTTCCCGATTGTTCAGCAACCCTCAGATAACCCCGGGTTCGTATCTACCAAAGAAAATGTAGTAACCAATTTCGCCTTTGCTTCCCAGTACAAGTCAACTGGTCTCCTGGCACATAATTACCTTGCGGGAGCGCAATTTCCTGCCATCAACAATGGACAACATCTCGCCCTCGTCCTTGGCAACGGTTCGGTTGTCTATTACAAAGTGACTGCCATCCGGTCATATCAAGCGCTTCAGCCTTACAGCCNNATTGATTTGGCTGATACCACGCGCAAACTGTCAGCCACTGATTTATTCATGGAAACATATGGCATCGCAGACCGATTGGTTCTTCAAACCTGCATTGATGCAGAAGGTATTGACTCTTGGGGTCGCCTCTTCATTATTGCGGAACCTGACCCAACCTATCGCCCAACCAGTCCCAAGACACTCACCTCTCGAGAACACCTCATCACGATGTAAATCACAGACTCAACCATAAAAAGGGCGGTCAATGACCGCCCTTTTATTATTTGGCAAGCTCAACTGGATTTATTAATTCGCCTAATCCTTCAATACTGGTTATCAATTCATCACCCGCCTTCAACTCGCCTATGCCAGCAGGTGTACCAGTTAAGACCACATCGCCGGGTTCAAGGGTCATAATTGAACTGATGTAGGCGATGATTTGGGGGATGGAGAAAGTCATCTCACGCGTGGATGCCATTTGCCTTAATTCGCCGTTCACCCGGCACGAAACCATCACATCGGTTGGATCAAATTCCGTCTCAATCCAGGGACCAATGGGGCAAAATGTGTCAAAACCTTTACCGCGAGTCCATTGCCCATCTTGTCGCTGCAAATCCCGGGCGGTGACGTCATTGGCGTTCATATATCCCAAAATGTGCATGAGCGCTCTCTCCGTGGATATCCACCGCCCCCTCTTGCCAATGACCACAGCCAGCTCTGCTTCGTGTTCAACACGTTGGGATTGCGGCGGAAGGATAATTGCTTCGTTGGGTCCAATAACAGCAGAAGGCGGTTTTAGGAAGATGAGCGGAACAGATGGTACTTCCACATCCTGTTCACGCGCATGCTCTGCATAATTTCTCCCAAGGCAAATGATCTTCCCCGGTAATACTGGCGCAAGCAGGTGTACCTGCTCTAATGGAATATCCGCTTCAAGGCGCCGAAATTCACCAAAGGGGTTACCCATGATCCCACCGACAATGCCATTGTATAACCACCCATATTGAGGTTCTTGACCTTCTTGTTGATATCGGATTATTTGCANNCAACCGGGCGGATAGCTCAGTTGGTTAGAGCACATCGTTTACACCGATGGGGTCGCAGGTTCGAGTCCTGTTCTGCCCACTGGAAATTCAGTTATCTGAACACCCTTTTGTGGGTGTTCGTTTCTTAAAACCAATTTCGTCGAATAAATATAAAAACGACTACGATAGATGTCAATAGGATTGTTCCCAGGATTGCCAAATACATCCATGGCTGATTAGCCAAAGGAATGCCGACATTCATACCAAAGTACCCGGTTATGATAGTCGGAATACTCATGACGATCGTGACAGAAGCTAAAAATTTCATAACGACATTCAGGTTATTTGAAATTATCGAAGCAAATGCGTCCATCATTCCTGCAAGAATGTTGCCGGAGATGTTAACCATTTCAATAGCCTGCTGGTTCTCGGTGATGACGTCTTCAAGTAAATCTTCATCATCCGGGTACATTCGGAAGAATTGGCTGCGCTGCAACCGTTCCATCATGAGTTCATTGCTTTTTAGGGCGGTTGCAAAATAAACAAGGCTTTTCTGGAACTTTAGCAGCTCCATGACTTCATTATTCCGCATTGAAAGTTGCAACTGGTCTTCCACCAATTCGACGGTACGGTTGATCTCGCGCAGGTAATATAAGAACTTGCTGGCAGAAGCCAACAACACACGCAGCACAAACCGATTACGTTTACTTGTGGAGAAATTTCGGACTCGTCCAGCAGCAAATTCATCCAGAATTTCACTCGGTCGGCGGCTAATAGTCACAATAAAACGATCCGTTAGAACGATACCGATTGGCATGGTGCTGTAAGGGATGTCCACTTGCCTGCCATGGAAAATGGGAACCCGCAGAAGGATAAAGACAACGCCATTATCTTCCTTCTCGGTTCGTGCCAGTTCGTCCATATCTAATGGATAGGTTAAGAAATCTTGCGGTATCTCTTCGGCTGCAATCTGCTCAATCTCAGCGGAGGTTGGGTCAACCATGCGCACCCAGCAGCCATTCACAATTGTATCTATCTGTTCCAGCCCGTTTTCGGTGGTTTTATAAATCGTGATCATCCTAATCTCCACACCGCAACGTACAGCTGTCCCCAAAGCTGCCACTGCCTATTTTACCCCCCATTTAGGAAATTGCGACTAATTGGTAAAGAGCATGACGTGGTATAATTATTTGTACGGGGATGACAGGCTTCGACGGGAGAGGCTAGCCCCGAACTGCGAGCCGAGAGGTGCCGAACTCGTAAAATCAGCTCAAAAACAAGTGCCAACCGCACTTCCTACGCTGCACTCCCCCTCGCTGCATAAGCTTGGGTGAACAGCAATGACCTCCTCGTGAGGTCACGTCCTTCGACCCCGCTCCCTGACCGGTGGTAGTTTGGGCGAAACAAAGTCATGGGTGCCACTGTGTTTGCCGTGACCACAGTGAAAGAGGGCTTTCGGGTCCTAACGGCTTGCTTATGATGACATTTGCCCGATGGGGCATCATAGGCGAAACATCCATCAGGCTACGCTCGTAGATGTTCGCGGGAAGATTCTTTCGGACGCGGGTTCAATTCCCGCCATCTCCACTTCAACTCCACCAGGTAATAGGGTGGAGTTTGGTNNGGTAACCATCCACCGCACCAGATGTACGATGTATGGTGCCATCCTCGTAGCAAAAAATCCAATGCTCATACGTGAAAGCCAACGCTGCTTCACTCCCCAGGAGGTCAGCCGCGAGAAAACGGCACTCAGCTAACTCCAGGGCGCCAACTCCCTGACTGCGCCAATGACTGTATTTGCTTGCCATTTGAGTCTGCCAGGCAGCTGTGCAATAGCGTGACATTCCCTCCGCACTTCCTTCAGGAAACATTGCCTGGACACCGAGGTTAAAGACCTGAATCGCACGATCAACAGCATCAACGTCTGCCATCTGCTGAATCTCATCCTCCTTCAGCAATGCGCCCATCTCTTTCCATGCCCGTCTTGCAAGCCGAACACTGCTGACCACCGGAAATCTTTTATCTTGCGGTGAATTCTTTTTCATTGTTTTTTGACCACCAACCCTTTTAAATATTCGCCTTCCGGGAATGCGAGCGCAATCGGATGGTCCACATCCTGACTAAGTCGTCGCAATACATAAGCATCGCACCGTGCATCCACTGCGGCATCCGCGACAATTTTTTGGAATAGTTCCGCAGAGACACCGCCTGAACATGAGAAAGTTGCCAGAATTCCACCCGGATTCAGCAACTTAAACCCCAGCAAATTAATATCCTTGTAGGCACGAGCTGCCCTGTCAACTTGTGCTGCAGTAGGAGCAAATTTAGGTGGGTCTAATATGATCAGATCAAAATGCTCATTTCGGTCCCGCATTTGCCTCAAAGCCTGGAAGACATCTGCTTCCATCCAGGTTGC
>DFYN01000100.1:18596-19697 GCA_002383615.1 Anaerolineaceae bacterium UBA4081 | reverse complement strand
CCAGTCTTTTGCCCATGCACCAGGTCAACCTGATATTGAATTTGGTTTTCATGAATGAGGTGCGGTTCAGGTAGCTTACTCCCTCGTAACAGCCCCGTGCGTTCAGGTAAGCCTTCCAGTTTTCTCACATCTGCGTCGGAACGCTCATAGACAATACGTCTTCCAGTCGATGTCATCAAGGCGTCCACTATGACCTCTTTCCAATACTCTGCGCCAGCTGAGAGGAATTGAACCACGATCACCTCATCATATTGGTCAGCGATTAAACCAGGCAATCCATCCGATTCTGCATGAACCAGCCGAAAGGCATTTGAAAGGGTACTTAATCCAAGCTTGGTTCGAAAATCGACTGCTTTTTGAACCAGATGCCCGATGTAATCCGCGGTCACAAGCGAATCAGGTGTATACGACCACATCCGTGCAGAAATTTGAGAGTATTGGCTATACGCAGCATACCCCANNCCCTCCAATTTTGCCACCGCCCCGGAAAACAACCACGGATGCTTTCGTAGCACAGTCTTCTCCCGTCCAGGCTTTAGGATCAATTTTGCGGTCATGCCGATTCCCCACCCAGACGCATCAAACCCGCTTCATCGAGCAGTGTAATTCCCAATTGCCGCGCTTTCTCCAGTTTTGAACCCGCTGACTCGCCTACAACGACATAATTGGTATTCTTTGACACACTATCCGTCACTCTACCGCCCCTACTCTCAATATATGATTTGGCAGCTTCACGGGATAGGGTGGGCAATGTCCCGGTCACCACAAAAACCAAGCCCGCAAAGGGTTGATACCCCTCAGCCCGTCTTGCTTGCTGTGTCGGCCATACACCGGCTGCCTTGAACTTTTCCAGCAGCTTTTGGTTGGATTCCCTGGCAAACCAATCCACAATCCCCTGGGCGATATTAGGTCCAATTCCTTCGATTTCTTGCAGCGCATCCGCACTGGCTTGACTCAATTGGTCCAAATCATGAAAGTGTTCTGCCAGGTCAACTGCGGTCACCTCACCGATGCCTTGGATCCCCAAAGCATTAATCAAGCGCGCCAAAGGCTGTTGCCGGGAAGCGGTTATCGCCTCGATCAGATTGACTGCCTTCTTCT
>DFYN01000100.1:11897-18488 GCA_002383615.1 Anaerolineaceae bacterium UBA4081 | reverse complement strand
GGCTGTCCACAAGATGGACACACACCTGGCGGTGAAAACACCTTCTCGCTGCCATCCCGCGCATCCACGACTGGACCGATGACGTACGGGATGACTTCGCCCGCCCGCTTTATCAACACCCGATCTCCAATACGAATATCTTTTTCGGCAATGTATTCGAAATTATGCAGAGTTGCTTGCCTGACGATTACGCCGCCAACCTCAACCGCCTCTAAAATGGCATAAGGGGTCAAGACACCCGTCCGCCCTACATTCACGCCGATATCATTGAGCCTGGTTGTCACCTCGCGAGCCGGGAATTTAAACGCCATTGCGCCGCGCGGATCTTTTCCCACAAAACCGAGCTCATCCGCCAACCTCAAATCATCCAATTTAACCACCACACCATCAGCTTCATACGGCAGCGCGTCGCGGCGGATTCGCCAATCATCAAGCGAGGTTATCACTTCTTCAATGGAATTCAAGTGGGTTGCGTCTTGAGAAACAGGGAAACCCAATTCCCGCAAGTAATTCAACAGATCCCACTGCCTTGCCGGTTGCTCCGCACCTTCCAGGGAAATAATGGCATAACACAATAATGTTAATGGTCGGCTGGCGGTTAGTGTTGGGTCTAATTGCCTCAGTGAGCCGGCAGCCGTATTTCGCGGGTTCAGGTAGGTCCTCTCACCTGCCTCGGCAAGCTTACGATTCAATTCCTCAAAATCCTTGAGCATCATGAAAGCTTCGCCCCGCACGACCAAACGCTTTGGCGCTGGTTGCTTGCCGTCTACTGGTATCCTCAGCGGCAGACTGCGAATTGTGCGCAGGTTGGCTGTGATGTCCTCACCAACCTCGCCATCACCGCGGGTTGCTCCCTTCACAAACAATCCATCCTCATAGTGTAATATGACGGTAAGTCCATCAATTTTGGGCTCCATCACGAACCCAGATTGGGACACCCGACTTTCAAGTTTCACCAGGCGGTCATACCATCCACGTAAATCATCAACCGAAAAGCTATTCGCAAGGCTAAGAATCGGCGCCGGGTGTCGCACCTTTGAGAATTTATCAGCGATTCGGTCGCCCATTCGGCGGGAAGGTGAATCCGGCAATATCCATTCAGGATGCTGGCTTTCAGCGTCATATAACCGCGCAGCTAACTTGTCAAACTCTAAATCGCTGATGACAGGTGCATCTAATGCATGATAGCGATAGTTATGAAATTGAACCTGGCGAACAAGGTCTAGATATTCTTCATAGGTTATATCAGATGCCATATTTCACCTCAAACCAAATTGGTTGCCTTGATTATACGCTGACAAGCTTTCTTATTGCGACCCCCTGGCTTAATAAATCGTATACAATATGAACATAATCTATCTTTAGCAAGGTACCTCGCTACCATGCTTACCGAACAAACTGGAGGATATCAATGAGCGCAGGTCGAATCATCGGTTATATCGCGGCTGCAATTATGCTATTTTTCGGGGTGATTTACATGCTGGGTTCAGGCAGTGCAGGTGCAACGCCTGGTTGGTTCTGGATTGGATTGGTCCTCACCCTGGTTGGATTGGGGCTTGTGTTCCTTGCCTCGAGGAAACCAGCCAGTACGAGCCAATCAAGCACCTCATTGAACATTGACATCCCTGGAAGTGTAAAAATGGATACGCTCAAATGCCAATCATGCGGCGGAACCATTGGACCTGAAAATGTAAAAATGATTGCGGGTGCCCCTGTGGTGACCTGCCCGTATTGTCAAACGACCTATCAACTCACAGAAGAACCCAAGTGGTAATTTCTCGTTTCCGGGAGGGATATTCCATGAAATGGTGGCGGTGGTTAAGTATTCTTCTAGTCATGATGATGTTGGCAGGCTTCAGCATCCCAGTTCAGGCACAGGACTACTTGTTCCAGGTTGAACAGCAACAGGTTGAAGTCCAGATTAATGACGATGGTACTGTTTCACTGTACTACACTATCAATTTTTATTGCGAACCTGGTGCACATGCCATAGATTACATTGACATTGGTATGCCGAACGGCGCTTACGAACTTAACAGCGTCAGCGCAGAAATTGATGGCAAAGTCATAAAAGACATCTCCAACTCAACCTATGAAGTGCCGGGTATCACCCTTGCCCTGGGAAGCGATTCCATCCAACCAGGTCAACGCGGCAAGGTCTACATGGTCGTTGGAACTGTCCGGGACATGATTTTCAAATCTGACATAACAGGTGACGTGCCATATGCCAGTTTTGAATTTTCCCCAAGTTGGTTTGACTCCCAGTATGTCAACGGGAAGACCGACATGACGGTCATGCTTTTCCTGCCTAAAGGCATGAGTTCAGACCAACCCTACTACTTCACACCTCAAGGTTGGCCTGGAGAAGATGCACCCGAATCAGGATTTGACAATGAGGGGCGTGTCTTCTATAAGTGGCATTCCACCGAGGCAAACGCCTATACCCAGTATATTTTTGGGGCTGCCTTCCCATCTAGCCTGGTTCCGGAGAGCGTCATCCTGAGCGAAGTACCGAAATCTTCCGGTGGTAGTGGCTTTTCAATTAATTTTGATAATCTGTGCCCACTGGTATTTTGCCTGGGATTTCTGGGTTTCACCGGGTTGAGTATTTATGGGTCAACAATTGGCGCGAAAAAACGGAAATTGCAATATTTGCCTCCGAAGATATCCATAGAAGGTAACGGCATCAAACGAGGTCTGACCGCCGTGGAGGCTGCACTGGTCATGGAACAACCACTGGATAGGATTATGACCATGATGTTGTTTTCAGTGCTGAAAAAAGATGCAGCCACAGTGGTATCCAAAGAACCTTTGCGCATTGAACCTACGGATCCCTTACCAGATGATTTGTATGATTACGAGAAGCAATTTATTTCCGCATTCAAGCAGCCTACCAAAGCTGCACAGCGGAAAGAATTGCAGGATATGATGATTGCGCTTGTACGAACCGTAGGCGAAAAGATGAAAGGTTTTTCGCGAAAAGAAACCATTGCCTATTATCAAGATATCATGCGCCGTGCCTGGGAACAGGTTCAAACCGCAGCCACACCTGAAATCAAAGCGCAACTCTTTGATGAGAATATGGATTGGACCATGCTGGACAAGCAATTCCCAGACAAAACCCGCGAAGTTTTCTCCGGTCCAATGGTGATTCCATCTCCCANNCCATTGCCTCAGCGCATGGAGCAGCTATGCCTTCATCTGCCCCATCGATGGGCAGTAGTCGCCCCAGCCTGCCTGGATCCGACTTTGCCGCTGGAATTGCGCGTGGAGTGGAAGGGTTTGCGGCAGGCATCATTGGCGATGTGGCTGGTTTCACAGGCGGGGTAACAAACCGCACCAACCCACCTCCGCCCCCATCAACCCGCACTGGCGGCTCCCGCAGCAGTGGCGGACACAGCTGCGCATGTGCGTGTGCTTGCGCCGGATGTGCCTGCGCATGTGCAGGCGGTGGACGTTAACTTTATTACATGAATATGCTCAGCGCGCTTCGCCGTCGCCTCAGCCAATCCATCATTCCCCGGTCGGATAAATCTGCTGTTCCACCAGCCGGGGTCTATCACTTTGTCCGTGAAACGCCTCAAGAAAAATCGCGGATCCATTTGCGCTTGGACCCGGATGGCAACGGTGTCCTGATGGTCAACGCCAGCCGCATCTATCATCTAAATCCTTCGGCAGCCTTTATGGCACACCTGTTACTCAGCGAGACGCCTATGCCGGATGCGGTTACCCTGTTGACCAGGGAATATGCCGTCTCCCGCGCCCAGGCTCAAGAAGATTACGGCACGGTTAGCGATCAAATTGACCAACTCATTCGCCCAGATGGCGCTTGCCCCATTTGTGACCTGGATTTGGAAACCACTGCACCGTTTTCAGCCCAATTGACAGCGCCTTACCGAATGGATTTGGCGATTACCTACCGCTGCCAGAATAACTGCGCCCATTGTTATAATGCCCGCCCACGCCAATATCCTGAATTGACCACTCACCAATGGTTTGATGTGCTGGATAAATTATGGGAAATTGGCATCCCCCATATTGTGTTCACAGGTGGTGAACCGACTCTGCGGGAAGACTTGCCTGAGTTAATTGCGCATGCCGAAAAGAATGGTCAAATTTCGGGGATCAATACCAATGGGCGTAAATTGAAAGACCCTGCCTACCTTGCTGAGCTCGTTGATGCTGGCTTGGATCATGTCCAAATCACATTGGAATCCCATCGGGCTGATATTCACGATGGCATGGTGCGTTTGCCAGGCGCTTGGGAAGAAACATCTGCAGGCTTAAAGAACGCGGTAGCCAGCCGATTATATGTCATGACCAACACAACATTGNNTGCAGGCAAATTCTCCCTATCTGTCTGACACGCTTATTTTTCTGGGAGAATTAGGCGTCCCAACTATCGGACTAAATGCTCTCATTTACTCCGGCAAAGGTGAAACTGTCGGAACCGGATTACGTGCAGAAGATTTACCACCTATTCTTGACCTGGCTCAAGGGTTAACCCATAAGTACAATCAACGGTTGATTTGGTACACACCCACCCAGTACTGCCACTTTGATCCAATGTCGCTCTCGTTGGGTGTCAAAGGCTGTACGGCTGCGCTGTTTAACATGTGTATCGAACCAGATGGTAAAGTCATCCCTTGCCAATCGTACTACGAACCTGTAGGCGACATACTCACCGATCCATGGCAGCAAATATGGAACCACGAATTGTGCCTTTCCCTGCGCGAACGCCGCAACTTACCTGATGAGTGCAACTCGTGCTTGATGCTTCCAGAGTGTGGTGGAGGATGTCCGTTAGAACGTCGTGCGATTAGTCCCATGGTCGCTTTATAATTTTCCAGCCTTGAAAAGTGGAGGTTATCATGAAAAGACGATTATCGACTCTCTGGGAAAACTTGGTGACACCTCGCGCTCAACCTTTACCAGCCGGTATATATACCCTGGCGAGCGAGATGGAAGGAAAACCTTATCGCTTGCATCTACGTTTGGAAGCTGACGGCGAGGGGATACTCATCCTGAACGCCAGCACGATCCTCCACCTTAACCCAACGGCTGCTGAGTTGGCATATCATATCATCCAGCAGAAAGGTGAAGAAGAAATCGTAGCCATCATGCTGAAACGGTACCAAATTGACGAGACCAATGCACGGGCAGATTACGCGGATTTCCTTGCCCGCTTAAAGGCGTTGATTACTACGCCGGACTTAGATCCTGAGATTTTCCTGGATACAGACCGGTCAGCATTGTATTCCGGTGACATCAGCGCACCTTATCGACTGGATTGCGCCCTCACCTACCTTGTCAGCGAGCCTGATGGCGGCGAAGCGCCGCTCGAACGCGTCAAGAGGGAGTTGCTGACCGAAGAATGGAAATCAATCCTTGAGAAAGCGTGGGCAGCCGGCATTCCGCATGTTGTCTTTACGGGTGGTGAGCCTACATTACGCCCAGATTTACCTGAGTTGATTGCTCATGCCCAGAAATTAGGTCAGGTCTGTGGGTTATTGACAGATGGTTTACGATTGACGGAATCATCCTACCTTAAGCAGCTACTGGACAAGGGTTTGGATTACATAATGCTGCTTCTTGACCCCGATTCATCTCAATCTTGGGAGAGCCTGCAAGATATCTTAATAGAAGATATTGCGTTAACCGTCCACGTTACTTTAACACCTCGGAATGCAGACCAGATACTTTCTGTCATTGAAAAATTAGCAGTTAAAGGTGTAAAAGCAATATCGCTTTCAGCGTCTAGTCCCTCATTGTCAGAGCAGATGCTCGCCGCACGACAAAAAGCGGCAGATTTATCTTTACCAATTGTCTGGGATTTGCCTGTACCATACTCCACCTTCCATCCCGTGGCAATTGAGGCAGAAATGGACATTCCTCGCGGCGCAGGTAAAGCCTGGCTGTACGTTGAACCGGATGGTGATGTTTTACGCGGTCAGGGTATCCCTGGCGTACTGGGGAATATGGTTAACGACAGTTGGGACACAATCTGGTCAAACGCCCAGAAACCGGCATGAGTTTGACAGTTGAAGAGTGGCATCAACGTTTCACGCAGCAGGCAGAATGGACAAGCCCGCTGCGTGATTACTGTTTTAAGCTGCCTGGTATAAGCGCTGCAGGTTCTATCCTCGAAGTTGGTTGCGGCACGGGTGTAATCACATCTGACCTTCACCGGTTGAGTCAGGCATCCATCACCGGTGTTGATATCCAGTATGAGCGTTTAGCATACGCTCACCGGGTAGACCCACTCACTATTTTTTATGTTGCGGATGCCAATCACCTCCCGTTTGGAAACCAGAGATTTCATGTCATGGTATGCCATTACTTCTTATTATGGTGTCTGGATCCGGTGAGCGTCCTCACTGAAATGCGCCGGGTGGCAGCTCCTGGCGGGTGGCTGCTGGTTCTTGCCGAACCTGACTATTCCCATCGTACGGATGAACCTGCTGAGCTCAAATCTCTCGGCGCTGCCCAAACAGATGCGTTGCGTTGGCAAGGAGCCCATCCAGACCTTGGCATGCATCTACCTGAGTTAATTCGCCATTCAGGTTGGAACCTTATGGAGGCTGGAGTATT
>DFYN01000100.1:11514-11865 GCA_002383615.1 Anaerolineaceae bacterium UBA4081 | reverse complement strand
ACACGGAGATTGGAAGTTCCGACTCATTATGCGATTGCACAATCACCCCTGACATCTCCTTAACAACAATAATTTAGGATTTATGTCACTTTTCTGACTGCTTCAGCCTGTTGTACACTGCATAAGTTGTAATTTCATCTTTCTTAAATGAGGTATCAACGTGGAACAAACAAAACCGAAGAAATCTGGTCGCACATTATTTGCGCTTGGACTGGGATACCTGATTGACCAGGGTGAAGGTCAAGCCATGGGAGTCCTATCTCCAATTCTGATGTCACTATGGGGCATCAGCTACAGCGCCATTGGGCTCATGGAAACTTTGCGCAACATTGCCCAGACTATCTCTGCGCC
>DFYN01000100.1:10691-11489 GCA_002383615.1 Anaerolineaceae bacterium UBA4081 | reverse complement strand
GGCTGCTTAATGCCAGCCACTTTTTCGCTGCTCGGCGACCACTACCCGCAATCCCAACGCGGACGCGCTCTAGGCGTAATCGGGGCGGTTGGCGCTATTGGGATAGTTATTGGCGTGCTTGCCCTCGGTTTTGTCGCAACGCCTGAATTATGGCGGTGGGGGTTCATCGGTCTGGGTATTGCCAGCATCATCTCTGGTTTGATCATCTGGTGGCTGGTCGAAGAACCCCTGCGCGGGTCTGCTGAGCCGGAATTGGCTGGATTGGTGACTCGTGAGACCGAAAAACGCTACATGATTAATTGGAAGGATGTTTTTTCGACCCTGCGCATCCCAACTGTCTGGGCAGCCATCCTGCAAGGTGTCACTGGTTCCATGCCCTGGGTCGTCATGGGTATTTACTTGATCAACTGGATGGTCAAGGATCTGGGATTTTCGAATACGATTACCTTCAGCGATACCCGCGGCAGCGCTCCCCTCGTTTTCGCCCTGATTGTGGTGGGAACGGCTATCAGCAACTATGCTGGTGGTGTGATCGGCGATTACGCTGAAAAGAAAAGCCCAAAATACGGACGAACGATCATCGGGCAATTCTCGGTCTTTGTGGGTGTACCCCTCACATATATTCTGTTCACACAGGGTAAAAACATGTCCTTTATGGGCATCCTGGCGCTTGCGTTTGGAACGGCTTTATTAATTAGCTGGCCAGGTCGAGGTGCAAAAGAACCCATGATGCAAGCCATTGTCCCACCTGAAATGCGGTCCAGCGCTTACTCAGTTGTAGCCCTGATTGAAGGCGGT
>DFYN01000100.1:4792-10581 GCA_002383615.1 Anaerolineaceae bacterium UBA4081 | reverse complement strand
ACAACCTCAGTAAACTATTGCAGAATTACCCAAACCGGGCTATAATTCTGCTCGTTGTTCGGGGCGTGGCGCAGCCCGGCTAGCGCGCTTGCATGGGGTGCAAGAGGTCCCGGGTTCAACTCCCGGCGCCCCGACAGAAAATCCGCTTCTCTTTTGAGAAGCGGATTTTTATATCTATGGTTATAAGTTTATTGAAGCATGTTGCCAAAGTTCTGGAATAGCAAAACTGCGCCGATACAGCACCCGATTAAAATGAGCAGCACCAGCACCAACAATCCAATCAACCAGCCACCCAGTTTCTTGACTCTAGCGGTCAAATTGGGGTTGTCAGCCTGGGAAGCCTCGCCGTGTCCAACTTCAAAAACATCTCGCACAGGTTCCTCTTCCCGCGGAAATTCCTCTTTTGGTGAAAGGATTTCAATTTGCGGTGTAGGTTCAGGTGTCTGTGCTGGTTCTGGTTCCGGAACGGAGGCGGGGGCTTTATAAACTTGAGCCTCAGTCGATTCATCCAGGGTTGTTACTGCGCCACAATAGGTGCAGGTAACTTTGTTTCCCTTTGGTGCCTGCGTCAAAGGTGCGCCACAAGTTGGGCAATGGCTGATCAGTTTCATTTGTCATCTCTTTCAACCGTTTTAGTGATTATATCCTAACATTCTGGCATTAATCCTGTGGTTTGCTCATTACAAAACAATACATCCTAATTGGTGTATGACGAGCCTGAGACAATGCGAGTAAACAGTTTAATTGCCTTTTTGTGGTAAAATTACAACCTGTTATAGCAGGTACTTCTGCTATCTTTCCGCTCTGGACTCACCAACGGTGTTATTTCAGGGCTATCCCAGGGAAAGGAGTATTCCTCGCATGCATAATTACGAAATCGTGCTGATTATCCACCCTGATTTGGACGAGACTGCTGTTAATGGCGTCATCGAAAAAACCAAGGGTTGGATCACAGAAGCTGGCGGCACGGTCGAAGGCGTGGATGTTTGGGGGCGCCGCAAGATGGCGTTTTTAATCCGCAAACAACGCGAAGGACACTATGTGCTGATTAAAGCACAAATGTTGCCTGCTTCGACTGCTGAATTGGAACGCAATTTGCGTTTCCTTGAGCCAGTTTTGCGCTTCCTGGTCACTGTCCAGGAATAAGTATATCCATGCCTCTTAGGGCAATCGTGTGGTAAGGAGTGAATGATGAGCCGCGGTCTTAATAAAGTGATGATAATTGGTCATGTAGGTCGAGATCCGGACATGCGCTACACACCCGCCGGAGCACCCGTAACCACATTCTCTGTAGCAACCAGCCGCAGTTGGAAAAATGCCGCCGGCGAAATGCATACAGAAACCGAATGGTTTACAGTCGTTGCCTGGAATAAGCTTGCTGAAATCTGCAAGAAATTCCTAACAACAGGCAAACAGGTGTACATTGAAGGAGTGTTACGCTCCAGCAAGTGGGTCGACGCTGAGGGAATCAAACATAATAGCGTGGAGATTGTTGCACGTGAGATGCTGATTTTAAGCGAAAAGCGCGATCCCAATCATTCTTCCACTGAATCTGATGACACTGAGGGGACCGAAGAAGAGTACCCCTTCTAGGAGTAAGACGAAATGAGCGATGACAATATTCAAGATAATGATATGCAACAATCTGGTGGACGCCGGTACACAGCCCGTCCCAAGATTTGCCAATTTTGCGTAGACGCGAGTATCAAGATCGATTATAAAGCAATCGACCTATTACGCCGCTACACAACCGAAGAAGGCAAGATTCGTCCGCGCCGCCAAACAGGAACCTGTGCCCGCCATCAACGTGAAGTGGCTCGCGCTATCAAACGGGGTCGCTTTTTGGCATTCCTTCCCTACACCGGGGAACACAACGACGCGTTGCGGTAATTTAATTTCTAATCATCGGGGCATGATGCTTTACCTTCATGCCCCTCTTTTCATAATGAGGTAGTCCATGGCGAAAGAACCGTCCAATCGAATTATTACCAAAAAGCAACAAACCCGTTTTGAAAAAGAACAACGGCAAAAGAAATGGCTTATTACCGCAACAATCGTGGTTGTGGCAGTCATTGCGTTAGTCATCATTTATGGGGTCCTTCAAACGACAGTTTTACAAAAATATCAAGCTGTTGCACTTGTCGGTGATCAAAAAATTACAACAGGTGAATTCCAGACGCGAGTTCGATTTGAACGAGCGCGCCTGGTGCAAGAATTCGTTTTCTATGCCAGTAATCCCATTTTGGCGGGTTATTTCCAAACCCAGTTGACTAACATCCAAACACAACTAGACGACACAGTTGGATTTGGTCAATCAATCCTTGATCAAATGATTGATGAAAAGGTGGTGCTGCAGGAAGCAGCGAAATTAGGCATTACGGTTTCGGATGCTGAAGTAGACAAAGCCCTGGAAAGTTACTTCTCTTTCTATCCAGATGGGACGCCGACGCCTGCGATCATACCGACAATTGCCAGCACTGCAACCCTATCAGCAAAGCAATTAGAATTAATTGCCACCCCAATTCCAACGGTAGCAAAAGTACCCACTTTGACTCCAACACCTGAACCCACAGCGACTGCTACCGAGGTACCACCNNCCCTATACACGTGAAGGTTATGATTCGCTGGTTAACCAATATGTTGAAGATTTGTCTCAGTTGAACTTTACGAAGGATGATCTGCGTGCCTATTTCCATGACCGACTGATTATCCAAAAATTCTTTGAGCAACTAACCAAAGATACGCCTACCACGCAGGAACAAGTCTGGGCTCGACATATCCTTGTCCAGAATGAAGCAGAAGCCTTACTTCTATATGATCGCCTAATGAAGGGTGATAATTTCATCGTTCTGGCAGCAGAAGCTTCACTGGATACCTCAAACAAGGATTCCGGAGGAGACCTGGGTTGGTTCGGTCGGGGAACAATGGTACCTGAATTTGAGGATGCTGCTTTCCTTTTGAAAGTTGGTGAAATCAGCCCACCAGTGAAAACCGATTTCGGTTATCACATCATCCAGGTACTGGGTCACGAAGAGCGACCGTTAGATGCAGATGGTTATCAAGCCGCCAGACAGCAAGAATTCCAGACCTGGTTGGATGCCAAAAAGGCAGAAATTGGCGTAACCAAGTATGATATTTGGGCATCCCGGGTTCCAGTGTCACCAAGCATTCCGCTTGAGTTGTTGCAACAATAACGCCTTAGACCTAACAAAAAAGTGCAGTCCAAGTGGGCTGCACTTTTTTGATTAAGACATTTACTCATCGAACCATATCTTCGCCCACTTCATCCAGCCGCAAACTAATCACCTGGCTGGCAGAATCACGCGACATGGTCACGCCATAGATCACATCTGCAACCTGGACTGTGTTGCGGTTATGTGTAATCACGATGAATTGCGTGTTTACAGATAATTCCTTCAACAGGTCTGTGAACCTGCCTACATTGGCTTCATCCAGGGCGGCGTCAACTTCATCGAGGACACAAAACGGGGTTGGCGAGACTTTGATCAGGGAGAATATCAGCGCTACGGCTGTCAGGCTGCGCTCTCCACCGGAGAGCAACGACAATCCTTGCTCGCGCCTGCCTGGTAGTCGCGCTTCAATGTCAATTCCTGCTTCGATCGGGTTCTCCTCGTCCTGTAAAACCAGCCGTGCAGATCCGCCACCAAATAATCTGGAAAACATGTGTCGGAACTCCTCAGCCACAGCATGGAAGGTTTTACGAAACTCTTGCTGCATCAACACATCCAGCTCAGCGATAACTTCTTTCATGTCGAGAGAAGCCTTTTTCAGGTCAGCAACCTGAGTTGTCAGGAAGTCAAAGCGCTCCTTAACCTCCACATATTCTCGATGCGCATCAGGATTGATAGGACCAAGCCTGCGCAACTGCGACCTCTGCCTGGCGATGCTTTCTTCTAACTGGGGAGGTAATTCGGTTAAGGTTGGTAATTCTTCCACACCATCCATCGGCAATGGCGCTGCTGTTGCCATTGGTGTGCTCTGCTCCATTGAAACCAATCCAAAATCTTCTTCAATCTTATCGTGTAGGGTTTCCAAGCGTTCGCGATGTCGGCTTACATCTTGTTGGGCTTGACCAGCAAACCTGTCTGCCGTTGAAAGCGCTTGTTGTGCCAAAGCGAGTTCCTCTTGAATAGCTGCATAATTACTTTCCAATTCCAGTAATTTGCTTTCTGCTGGTTCAATTTGGGATTGCAACGTTTTGACTTGCTCGCCAAGCTGGTGTTCTTGCTGCCGAAGGCTTGCTTTTTCAGATTCGAGGCTGGTCAGTGTGGTTTCGGTAGTGTGTAACTTTTCGCGTTCTTCAACTTGTCTTTGGCGATTTCCTTCAATCCTCTCAGTGTGTTCTGCGATTCGGCGTAAGGAATCATTCAATGCACGGGCAGTCACTGCCTGACTGGTTGTCCAATGACCCACCTGCGCCTGCAAATCATCTAAAGGTAATGAGCGCATTTGATCATTCAGTTCTTTCAGTTTTTGTCCAGCCTGCTCAGAATCCCTTTCCAAAGCAGTCAGCACAACCTCTAAAGCTGAAACCTCTTCTTCGCCGTTTAATAGTTGAGATTCAAGCAGGCTGATTTGGTTAATCTTCCAAACCACAGATTGGCGCAGTTTTTCGACTTTTAAGTTGAGCTGGGTTGCCTGTTGATTCTTCTCTTCCAACACCTGCTGGATCTGGCGTAATTTTCCTTTTTGGTTGTTAATCTCCGCTCGAAGACCTTCCAACTCACCTTCTTGTTTCCTGATTTGGCTATCCAGCTCATCAATGGCGGATTGTGTTTGATGGAGTTGTTCCTGCATTTCGCGTATTTGCCTGCTGCGACTGACGACACTTGTCCGCTTCTCTTTGCCAAGCGCCATCAACCCATTTCCCCAGAAGACTTCACCTGCCTTTGTGACCACCCGACTGTTGGTATCTAATTGAGAGATGATTCCAAGTGCTTCCCTGCGGTTCTCAACAATAAACACATTGGATAACAAAATTTCCAAGACATCACCACCTGAGGCAGGCAGCTTGACCACATCCAGGGCGGGAATTGCACCGCTGATTTGCTTTTGGGATTTCAAGTTCTTGCGGGTTTTGGACGGTGTAATCAGCACCGCTCGCGCCGAATCGTCGCTATTAAACATCTGGAAGACATCCTCCAGACTGACATCCAGATCAAGCAACACTGCATCCAGCATGTCACCCATCGCAGCAGCAATCGCCGTCTCGTAATCCGCTGGCACATCTATCAAACCTGCAACAGAGCGAAAACCTCCCTTTAGTTTGCCCGAACGCGCAGCCAGGATGACTGCCTGTGAGCCCTGGGAAATGCCTGTAAGGGCTTGTTCTGCCTGCTCCAGGACTTCCAGTTGGGCAGTGAGGCGCGCGCGTTGTGTATCTAATTGCCGTCGTTCGTCTAAAGTCGCTCTATTTTCTTTTTCAAGCGAATTAAGCCGGAGATCCATCCCCGTCTGATAATCTTCCATATCCAGGACACTTTGTTTAACTTGCTTTGCCTCTGTTTGGATGGTCGACAATTGGTCTTCAGCAGACTGCAATTCCGCTTGTTCCGTTTGGAGGCTGGACTTTGTCAAATCAAGGCTGCGGCGGGTTTCAAGCAGGCGATTGGTAACCTCTTCCAGCCGTGCCTTTTTTTGCACAGATTGTGTGCCGGCTGTAACTTGTTGTTGGCGGGTCTCACGAATTTGAATTTCAATTGCCGCGCGCGCTTGTTGTCTTTCCGCCAACGCACGCTGTGCCAAAGCAAGTTGCGTTTCCGATTCCA
>DFYN01000100.1:223-4769 GCA_002383615.1 Anaerolineaceae bacterium UBA4081 | reverse complement strand
CGTTCATCCAGAACAGCCAATGACCGGCTGACTTGCTCAAGCTGAGAGTGTACGGCAGCAGACTGTGAATGCCAACCGTTGAGGTCCTCGCGCACGACCTGCAATTCGTTTCGAATAACGCTTACCTGGGATTCAACCGCAAGCACACGCTCCCGGGCAGAGCTGGTTTTTTCATCTTGCTGCCTAAGAACTTCCAGAGCATAATTTAAATCCTGCTGTGATTTATGCCAGTGATAGCCATACCAATCACGTAAAAGCAATTTTAAATCTGCCCGGACTTGTTCATACTCAATGACTCTTTTTGCCTGTTTTTCAAGGGAGGCAAGGCGTGGTTCTAGTTCTGTAAGGATATCCAGCACCCTTTCCAGGTTTCGTGTGGTGGTTTCCAACCGGTTAAGGGTCTCTTCCCGTCGCGACCGATACAACCCAATCCCAGCCGCCTCTTCGAAGAATCGACGCCGTTCTTCAGGTTTAAGGGATAAGGCAACGTCTACAAGACCTTGTCCAATAATGGTGTATGTACGCTCTGCCAGCCCGGATTGCGCCAGTAATTCACTGGTGTCTTTTAGCCGAACACGGGAGCCGTTGATTAAATACTCATTGTCTCCGTCACGGTAAGCGCGCCGTGTAATTCCAACCTCGGAAAAATCAATCGGCAGCCAACCATCAGTGTTATCCAACAATATGGAGGCAGACGCCATGCTGGCGCGGGGTCGGTATTCAGACCCGGCAAATATCATATCCTCCGTTCGCCGTCCACGCAGCAAGCTGTATGATTGCTCACCCAACACCCAACGAATCGCGTCAGCAACATTGGACTTGCCGGAACCATTTGGACCGACAATAGCGGTGATATCACCACTGAATTCCAACAATGTCCGACTGGCAAAGGTTTTATATCCGTGCAGTTCAAGCGAGCGCAACCTGGGTGTCATACGGTAATCCCACGTCGCGCCAGAGCGTCTTTGGCGGCGGCTTTGGTGGCTGCTTGTTTAGACCTGCCTGTGCCAGAACCGAATACTTCGTTATTAATCAAAACATCCACCTCAAATATTTTGGAGTGATCAGGNNCAGAGGAATTCCGGGTTATATATATCGGTGTGGAATATCCGTGCGATTGCGCCCATTCTTGCAACTTACTTTTAGGGTCTTCATCCAGGTGATATTGGAAAATGTCAGTCACAGCCTCTTCCAACATGGGTGTGATGAATGACATGACCCGGTCAATCCCCTGGTCCAAATAGATTGCGCCAATTAGGGCTTCAAAGCCATCACACAGGATGCCAGACCTTTCGCGTCCGCGTGCTTGCACCTCGCCCCGCCCCAAGCGCATCGCATTCCCTAATCCAATTTTCCGAGCAAAATTCGCCAGTTGTTCCGTATGCACCAGGGCTGACCGCATGCGAGTAAGGTCCCCTTCTGGCATATCCGGGTATTCTTGATAAAGCCAAGCGCCAACCACAAAATCCAATACAGCGTCGCCTAAAAATTCCAACCGTTCATTGTCTTCAAGTGCTTCACTATGTTCATTTAAGTAAGAACGGTGTGTCATCGCGCGGCACACATAAAGAATATCGACAAACTCCAACCCCAATCGCGCTGCCATCTCCTGAGGAGTTTCCAACGCTTCTGTCACTTGTCCCACATAGACCTCCTGTGGAACGTCAGGAGCGCGAATGACCTCACTTTCGGTCAGGTCACTTGCGTTCCAACCGTTCCTATTAATTTTGATTTTTATAACCTGAACCCGTGATAATAACCGCAACAGGTTCAGTCCAAGTATGGATATATTTTAGCGCAGACCAGGCTAATGCGCTTGTTGGTTCTACGTAGAATCCCTGGCGTGCCAGTTCTGCTCGCGCCGGCAGGATTTCAACCTCAGGAATGGCGATAACATCACCTGCTGGAGCCCTTAACGCATGTTGCAAAGCCTCCAATCGAGAAGGCTCCCGTACACGAACTCCTTCAGCGACCGTTTGCCCNNACCCCAACAAGTGTAGGTAGGACTGGTATGATGTGAGCTTCAAGCAGGGCTTCAAACCCACGCAGCATGCCAAGCATCAATCCTCCGTGACCTAATGGAGCAATGACCGTACCCGGGACCTGCCCCAGGTCTCGGACAAGTTCATATGCTATGGTCGCAATTCCTGGTAGCCCAAAAGGGAGAAATGCATGGCTGGCATATGGCACACCCTGTGCGGCTTCCTTCAGCACAGCCTCTGCAGCCGCAGACCGTGGACCTGGTACAGGTATCAGCTCTGAACCGTACATTTCTATTTGTGTTCGTTTTGGACCCGATGCACTTGCCGGTACATAGACTCGTGCATGAATCCCAGCCCGGGCAGCATACGCAGCAAAGGAGGCACCCGCGTTACCTGATGAATCCTCAACTGCCTCAGTGAAATGGCGCGATGCCAACCAGCTCACAGTCGTGGCGCTTCCCCGATCTTTATATGAACCGGTAGGATTCTGAGATTCAAGCTTTAAATGCACTGGCTTGCCATTCCAGTCAGCGGGCACACAAGGCGTGTTACCCTCTCCAAGAGAAATGATAGGCGCACCGGCAGGTACACCCAAGGCTTCTCCCCATTCCCAGATACCTGGTTTGCGTGAGTCACCCGGCATTGCTACTGGAAGCACATCCTGAATATCGAACAATCCACCGCAGTGAGGGCAACGCGAAGGAAATCCATTATCAGGATAAACTTGCTGGCAATTGGCACACGCGAATATAACCATCATTCACCAGAACCCGGGTGGTAAGTGCCTTCAATCCAATCGCTTCCATCCGCCCTGATTTCCTTCTTCCATACTGGCACAATTTCCTTCAGACGGTCAATTCCGTACCTGGCAGCCTCAAATACGCCTGTATCACGATGGGATGCCGCACAGGCAACCACCACGGATACTTCCCCGGCTGCTTGATAACCGATGCGTTGAATCAGGGCAATACCTTCAACATCCGTCCAACGTTCATGTATTTCATTAGCAATTTGAGCAAGCTTGCTTTCTGCCATTGGAAGATAAGCTTGATATTCTAATCCAACTGTCTGCAAGGTTTCCTTGCCTTCAGTTCGCCCACGAACAACGCCGGTGAAGACGACCACCGCACCGGTTGTCTCACAAGTCAACAACTGAGTGATATGAGCAATGTCTATCGGCTCGGTCACGATCTGGCAGAGAGTAACGCCACCGCTGCCCCCACTTACCGGTGGAAAGATTGCCACTTCTGCGTCGTCTGGGATGATCTCATCATCACCTGCAAATTGCTGGTTTACTGCAATCAACATCGTGCCCATCATGGGTTCAAGCACAGGATGCTTCTCGACCAGAAGTTTCTTAAACGCATCGACTTGAGTACCTACAGGGACATCGAATGAAACCCGTGCATGCCCGATTTTCTCACGCGCTGATGCAAAGAAAAGGAGCTGTATCTGCATTAATCCTGCTCCAGGATCACATCGCCTGATTTACCACCATGCTTCTCCACCAGTCGGATATTCCCAATGCGGGCGGTTTTATCCACTGCTTTGACCATATCGTAAACCGTCAGAGCAGCAACAGCCACAGCCGTTAACGCTTCCATCTCCACCCCAGTCCGACCGACACAGTGGGCAGATGCTTGAATCAATACCCCCGGCAATTCCTCAGAAATGGATAAATCTACATCCACATGGGTTAACCCGAGCGGATGGCAAAGCGGAATAAGTTCGCCTGTGCGTTTGGCAGCTTGAATACCAGCCACCTGAGCAACGGTCAAGACATTGCCCTTCTTCACCTGCCCCTCAGATATCAGACGTAAAGTGGATATGCTCAAGGTAATTTCTCCGCGTGCGACCGCCCAACGCGGTGTCTCAGATTTACCGCTGACATCCACCATTTTCGCTTTTCCAAGATCATCCAGGTGAGTAAGTTTTTTATTCGTCATAGGTCAATTATATCGCACCCGCCCTTCATCCTGCATGTTCTGGCAGTCATCTGCTATAATTGCCCGCGTGACAATGGATGTTGTTGGACATCAATCGGAAGGTTATCGAGTCAGCACTGAACTCTATGAAGGTCCGTTGGATCTTTTGTTGGGGTTGATTGAACGCGCTGAGCTGGATATCACTCGTCTGTCGTTGGCACAAGTGACAGACCAATATATTTCATACATGCGTGAACTGCAAGAACGAGATGCGGCTGAAGTATCTGCATTTCTGGTGATTGCTGCCCGTTTATTGCAAATAAAATCTGCAGCATTATTGCCGCGTCCCCCCTTCGAGGTAACAGCCGGTGAGGAAGTCTTATCAGCTGATGACCTTGCCCAACAACTGATTATTTATAAGCGATTCAAGGAATTAGGTGAGTGGTTGCATCTCCGAGAGGAAAGCGGCTTGCGAACGTATCTACGAATAGTCGCGCCCAATCGACCACCTGCCCGAGCAGACCTGTCTGATTTGACCTGGGACGACTTCCTGCAAGCTGCCCGTGAGGTGTTTCTGACGGGTCAAGACCTGCCCCCGCTCAGCGATGTGGTCTCCCGTCCAAGAATTACAATTCGAGA
>DFYN01000100.1:0-174 GCA_002383615.1 Anaerolineaceae bacterium UBA4081 | reverse complement strand
CTGAGCCCGGATGCGGAGCGCGTTGAAATCGTTGTTTCATTTCTTGCCTTACTGGAATTAATCAAGCGGCATATCGTTGAAGCAGCCCAAGAAAAGAATTTTGCAGAAATTACTTTGACGCCGCTTTCTGAATGGAATGAAGAAGACGGCGAACTGGAGTTTGGCGAATAATCT
>DFYN01000133.1:7196-17523 GCA_002383615.1 Anaerolineaceae bacterium UBA4081 | reverse complement strand
GTCTTGGGGTGGCTGATGGGGGTCGAACCCACAACATCTTGATCCACAGTCAAGCACTCTGCCATTGAGCTACAGCCACCATACTATGAGCAGGAATTTTAACACACTCCTTAGTCACTTGCAAGCATTTGACGGACAGTATCACCTACGCCATCAAAAGGCACACTTGACTGCGTGCCCCCTCTGAGGTCCTTTACAGTGACCACGCCGGCATTCAGCTCATCAGGACCTTCCACGATGACTATCGGCAATCGCAACCTATCCGCAAATTTAAACTGCTTCACCAGTTTTGCTGCCTCAGGGTAAAGAATGACCCGCAGACCTGATTGTCTCAACCGGTTTGCGGTCTCCGCAGCGTGTGCGGCTGAATCTTCGTTAAAAACAGTTACTAGAACATCCGCAGGTGGCTCATCCTCTACTGGCAGCAAACCATATTTCTCCAAAACAACAGAAACCATGACATCGCCCATGGCAAAACCAACGCCCGGTAAAGGNNCGCCCTTCTGCGCTTCGATCACGTGCCTCAAATACCATACCGGTGTAATAATCCAACCCACGGATGGTGGTTGCGTTATACGTCAGATAATCTCCCAAACCCATATCCGTCAGAATATGAAATATCGCAGTCAAAGTTGGCGAAGCCTTCCATAATTCCCTATCAATAAAAAGGCTTTTCAAATCATCGAGTTGTGACAGGCTCAATCCTAATTCGAGACCAAACGCATCCCACTCTTCAGCACGCATTTTGTCCCGCCGGTCAATCCAGCGAAACACGGTTTTATTTTTCCCACCGAGCCCAAAGCGCGATAGCTGCGTTTCCATCAAATTACGATCATTCACCAAAATCTCCACTTTTTCAGGTGTCAGCCCGACTGCTTTAAAGAATGTAGCCGCAATTGCAATTAACTCAGCATCGGCAATCGGTGAATTCACGCCTATAAGGTCAATGTTCCATTGGAAAAACTCACGGGATCGTCCTTTTTGAGGACGTTCGTACCGCCAAAAGGGTCCAAATGACCACCAGCGCAATGGGTAAATAAGCTCATTTTGTACCTGCGCCACCATGCGTGCAAGTGAAGGGGTCAATTCCGGTCGCAAGGTAATCAGATCGCCGCCTCTATCCGGAAACACAAACGCTTGCTCTTTTACCAGCTCTTCCCCTGATTTCGCTGCATAAAGATCAATTTTCTCTAGAAATGGTCCATCGTATTCTTGATAACCAAATGAGTTTGAGATTTCACCCAGTTGCCGGTACAACCAATTCTGTATGCCCTTTTCTTTTGGATAGAAATCACGTGCGCCTTTTACAGTAGGAATAATCGTTTTCATAATTACCTGCCGGGTGTAGAATGGTAAGATTTTAGCATGAATTCATCACTTCCTGAAATCTAATTCATACCTGATAATCATATTTGAGATACATTTTTCAATGTCTTATATAACAAATACCCAAGGATGCTATGAAAGTCAAAGATTTAGTCAGCATAATAAACGGGAAATTGCTTCATAAGAACATAAACCTTAATCGGGAGATCAAGGGTGGGTGTGGCGCTGACCTCATGTCAGATGTGCTTGCATCCATCCAGCCGGAAGCTGTCCTCCTGACTGGATTATGCAATCCACAGGTGATTCGTACAGCTCAAATGGCAGATGTTGCTGCGGTTGTTTTTGTGCGTGGTAAACAACCGCCAAAAGAAACGATACAATTAGCCGAAGAAGAAGGAATTCCCCTGATCACCTCGCCTTATGGCATGTTTGAATTATGCGGTCGGTTATACCAGGCAGGTTTAGATAGCCTGGAGCAACCTGTTGTTGATTGCTCCTGTGACGATTAGCCTATTACCATGGACGAAGGCACTCCACGACCGTTGGAACGCGTTGTAACAGACCGGGACGCTGAAAGCATCACCAGGGTCGAGGAATTAGCCTATGACCTGCGCATTGCGGAAGTAATGAGCCGCGATGCAAAATTTGTGGTTACTGATATGAAAATGGGAGATGTGTTAGAGCTCTTCCGACAACTTCGAATATCAGGTTCGCCAGTATTGGATGGCGATAAGTTGGTTGGAATTGTAAGTATGGAAGATCTCATCCGCTGCTTGAGGGACGATGAATTAGACGCACCCGTCAGCAAGTACATGACAACTACCCTCATTACAGTCCGATCCACCGATTCAGTCATTGAAGCGCTTAAGTTATTTGTAAATACCCGGGTCGGTCGACTGCCTGTGGTGGCTGAAGATGGAAAACTGATCGGAATCCTTACAAAGGGTGATATTACCCGCGGTCTTTTACGTGCGCTTCAACAAGATTACCAAACTGAAGAGATTCGAAAATACCGTGCCAGCCACCTTTTTGAGGACATTGAGTCTGATCGGACTAGCCTCATCTTAAGGTACAACATCAAACAGGGAGATTTCACCCGAGGTGGAACTGCTTCCAGCCACATTAAGCGGGCGCTTGTGCGCCTGGGTGCTTCTCCTTTGATTGCCCGACGATGTGGAATTGCAATTTATGAAGCTGAAATGAACCTGATTATTCACACCACCAACGGCGGTGTCATCCGCGTAGAAATTGAGCCTCATCAAATTACGATTGATGTAACCGATACTGGTCCAGGAATTAAAGATATTGATGAAGCCATGCGCCCTGGTTACTCTACAGCAACCGAAGCTATCCGCGAACTTGGTTTTGGCGCTGGTATGGGGTTGGTCAATATATCCCGCTGTGTGGACCAGATGAAACTCGAATCCGTCTTCGGGCAAGGAACACGACTGCGAATGCGTATGTTCCTGAAACCTGAGGACACCTTCGGCGAAGGACCCACCTCTGGAAAGGATACAGCACATGAACCTGCAACAAATCATTGACGCCTTAAATTTGACTATCTTGACTGAAAAAAAGGATTTTTCATTAATCGAACCTGCCAGTGGCTATACTTCTGATTTACTTTCGTGCGTCATGGCAGGTGCCGCAAAACAGGGTATTTGGGTCACACTTCAGTCGCATGGCAATATTGTGGCAGTAGCAGCCTTGCTAGACCTTTGCGCTATCATCATAACCGAAGACGCCAAGCCAGATGCAGCTACCATTTCCAAAGCAAATGAAGAAGGTATCATCATGTTGGCTACATCCGAAAAGTCATTTTCGGTTTGTGGGCAGCTCTGGTCTTTGGGGTTACGCGGCGGCTGATCATTTCTGCCAGCCGAACAATGAAACGCTTCAGAGCGGAACTCCACCTTCATACAGTCCATTCTGCCTGCGCAGAAGTGGAGATGATCCCTCCCCTGATTGTTCAGCGGGCGATGGATGATGGCATCAATCTGATCGCTGTGACAGACCACAATGCAACAGCAAATATCGCGGCTGTCCAAAAAGCTGCCCTGGGGTATGACCTGACGGTTCTCCCAGGAATGGAAGTACAGACACGGGAAGATGTCCACTGCCTTTGCTTGTTCGATACCCTCGAGCAAGCTGCAGCATGGCAAGCCGTTGTCGATGCCCACCTTCCCAATTTGGTCAACAGACCTGATTTCTTTGGCGAGCAATATGTCGTTGATGAAACGGGAGATTTTATTCGTTCTGAAACCCGCCTTTTAGCAATATCCACAAATATCTCGTTGGACGATGCCTGTCGTCAGGTCACAGAATTGGGAGGGTTGTTTATTCCCGCTCATGTAAATCGTACAACAAATGGTTTACTGCCGATATTAGGATTTGTCCCACAAGGCATTCCCATCGCTGCCCTGGAAATTTCCCTCCACATCACCCCTGATCAAGCGCTCAGCCAATTTCCGCAAATTGCCGGCTATCCCCTAATCCAAAATGGCGATGTCCATATGTTGGACTCAATGCTTGGTGCAAATGAATTTTTCCTTGAGGATGTATCCATCGCTGAAATTCGGCAAGCCCTCAAGCAAGAAAATGGACGCAGTCATAAAATCTTACTAACGTGATAGACGGGTTATTTTACGATACCCCTATCCATTTATATTGACAACCTGCACGGGTTTCAATGACATTCAGTAATTACCCGTTTTACAGCCGAAGGGTAAACTACCTTTGGCTGAACTTACTTATTGTACTTTTTATCACAATATATCAGGAGTAGAAATGCTCAACCTCGTAAAGGTACCTACCACCGATCCAGTGGCAATACCCGAAACGAAAGCAATCATGGATCAAATTATTGAAGCTCACCGAGATACACCTGGCGCCACAATGGTGGTATTGAACGAAATGCAAAGCCAGATTGGTTTCATTTCCGTGTATATGCAGGAATACATTGCTGACAAACTTCACATCCCGGTTAGCCAGGTTCATGGCGTTGTGTCCTTTTATTCCTTCTTCACCACCTCGCCTCGAGGTAAGCACACGATTAAGTTCTGTATGGGCACCGCCTGCTATGTGGGTGGAACGCAGCAGCTTCTAGAGAAAGCCAAACAGGTTCTGGGCATTGAACCAGGTCAAACTACACCAGACGGACTAATTACCTTGGAATTGTGCCGCTGTGTGGGTGCTTGCAGTCAAGCGCCTGTAGTTGTTCTGGATGATGAGGTCGCTGGACGCGTACGACCCAATAAGATTCCTCAATTGATGCGTCCTTTGCAAGAGGATAAATAAGAAGGATGAGGGAGCTATCACTCCACTTGTTGGATATCGCCGAAAATAGTGTTGCCGCCGGCGCCCAGAATATTCTTATATCCGTAGAAGAGAACACTCAGACAGACTTGATGAGATTGGTTGTGAAAGATGACGGACAAGGCATGAATGCTGAAACCGTTAAACAGGTTCTAGATCCGTTCTTTACCAGCAGAACAACGCGCAAGGTTGGATTGGGATTACCGCTTTTGAAGGAAGCTGCAGAAGCCTGCGATGGTTCTTTGAAACTGACTTCCAAGCCAGGCGAAGGGACTGTTGTAGAGGTCGAGTTCAAACGGAGCCATATTGACCGAATGCCTCTTGGAGACCTTGGATCGACTTTCCTTAATTTACTAATCGCTTACCCGCATGTCCATTGGCAATTTTTGTATCAGTTGGACAATTACCGGTTTGTTCTTGATGATGAAGAAATCAAGCGGGAGTTGGAAGGGATTTCGCTAACTGAACCCGCCATATTATCCTACCTTCGCGGATATATTGAGACCGGTCTTGCTGAGGTTACCAGCAATTCGGCTTAGTTTTGAAGATATTACATACACACAGGAGTAAAAGAAATGCCTATCAAAAGTTTGGACGACCTAAAACGTGCTCGCGAAGAAGCCCTTGCAAAACGCAACCTGAAATCTGCAGCTGGAAAAATACAAGTGATAGTCGGTATGGGTACCTGTGGCATCGCAGCAGGAGCGCGTGACACGATGAAAGCCATCCTGGAAACCATTGAAAAAGACAACCTCCAAGACATCAGTGTTACCCAGACTGGTTGCATTGGTCTTTGCGAACGGGAACCGATTGTTCAGGTTATTGTTGGAGAACAACCCAAAGTAACATATGGCAAAGTTACGCCAGAAGTTGCTCGCCAAATCATGCATGAGCATGTGGTTAATGGAAAAGTTGTCGACAATCATGTCATTCCGCTCTAAACCGAGACTCAAACTAACCATATTACTTTTACAGGATTTGAAATGAAGTATTTTCGCTCGCACGTATTAGCGTGTGTAGACCCAGAATGCCTTCGCCACGGAGCCCATGAAGTCATGGATGCGCTCCAGGATGAATTGGTTTCCTCTGGCTTAATTGATGAAGTTCAAGTACTCGAAACCTCACGGATTGGCGCATGCTCGCAAGGTCCTGAATTAATGGTTTATCCTGAAGGGATCCATTATGTCGGTTTAACTGTGGACGATATTCCCTACTTGGTGGAAGAGCATTTCCTCAAAGGTCGTCCGGTCAAAAAATTCTCTCTTCAAGACACTACATCCACTGACGAAGAATTAACTGCCCCTACGGCAAAAGAAGTCCGCGTGGTGCTACGTAATTGTGGCGTCATTGATCCAGAGAACATTGAAGATTATATTGCCGAAAACGGCTACCAAGGTCTTGCTAAAGTCCTCACTGAATTAACACCTGACCAGGTTATTGATGAAGTGATGAAGTCTGGTTTGCGGGGACGTGGCGGCGCAGGCTTCCCCACTGCCCGCAAATGGCAGTTCTGCCGCGCCAGCGAGGGAACACCCAAATACGTCATTTGCAATGCAGATGAAGGAGACCCTGGTGCGTTCATGAACCGGCGTGTCCTTGAAGGCGACCCTCATTCTGTTATTGAAGGTATGATTATTGCAGCTTACGCAATCGGCTCATCACAAGGCTATATTTACTGTAGAGCTGANNTTTGATTTTGACCTTGAAGTCCGGATGGGTGCTGGAGCTTTTGTTTGCGGTGAAGAAACCGCATTAATGGCTTCCATTGAGGGAAAACGGGGAGAACCCCGTCCCCGTCCTCCCTTCCCTGCAGTCCGCGGTCTGTTTGGAAAACCCAGCAACATCAACAATGTAGAAACTTATGCCAATGTTCCCCAAATCATTTTACGCGGTGCAGATTGGTATGCCAGCATGGGAACCGAAAAAAGCAAGGGCACCAAGACATTTGCGCTTGCGGGTGACGTTAAACACACTGGTCTCATTGAAGTACCGTTTGGGATTACCTTACGCGAAATTGTCTTTGATGTCGGTGGCGGCATTAAAGACGATAAAGCATTTAAAGCGATTCAAACAGGTGGACCAATGGGGGGTTGTTTACCGGCAGAATTCCTTGACCTGCCCGTAGACTATGAAAAACTCGCCCAGGCTGGTTCTATCATGGGCTCTGGTGGCTTGGTTGTGATGGACGAAGATACCTGCATGGTTGATATTGCCCGTTTCTTCATGGAATTTACGCAAGAAGAGTCCTGCGGCAAATGTACGCCTTGCCGTGTGGGAACCCGGCGCATTCTAGAGATATTGGAACGAATCTGCGCCGGCGAAGGACGTGACGGGGATATCGAAACCCTTGAAATGCTTTGTAAGGATATCAAAGCAACTGCTCTTTGTGGACTTGGTCAAGGTGCACCAAATCCAGTTGAATCCACCTTGAAACATTTCCGGGCTGAGTATGAAGCGCATATTTACGAGAAGCGCTGCCCTGCCAAGGTCTGTAAGGGACTCATCCGCTATGAAATCCTTCCAGATGTTTGTACGGGGTGTACGGTTTGCGCCCGCAATTGCCCGGTAAATGCCATTTCCGGTGAGCGTCGTCAACCCCACAGAATCGACCCAGATACTTGCGTGCGTTGTGGTATTTGCATGCAGGTATGTAACTTTAACGCGATAGAAATTCGATAAGGTCAACACAATCGCCTCAGGAGGAGTCTGCATGACCGTATTGTTGCCCGATCAAGAAACCGTTGTTGCCGCTGTAAAAAAAGCAGTAGATAGCCACGGTGCGGTAGTTGAAGAATTGATACCCATACTCAATGACGTCAATCGCGATCTTGGCTATTTGCCGGCTGCTGCATTGAATGAAATCAGCCATCTACTGCACGTACCGAAAAGCCAATTGTTCTCGGTTGCGTCCTTCTACCGAATGCTATCTACAAAACCTCGTGGACGGCACGTCATCCAATTTTGCGAGAGTGCACCATGCCATGTAGTGGGTGGTCGTGAAGTCTGGGAAGCCCTGATGGATGCACTTCAACTCAACGAGGATGACACAAGCGAAGATGGCAAATGGACGCTCGTGACAGTCTCATGCCTGGGTGTTTGCAGCGTAGGTCCAGTAGTGGTTGTGGACGATGACATTTACGGCAATGTCAAACCTGGCGATATCCCGGGCATTCTCGCCCGATACAATTAAAGGAGCTGAGCATGAAAAACGTCCGAGCTATGGTACTTGTCTCTACCGATCCACTCAGCCTCGAGCGTGGTGCAGGGGAAGTGATTGCCAACTTTGAAAAGGAAATTGAAGCATTTGGGCTGCAGGATGAAGTCAGTCTTTCGGCAATAGGCGACCTGGGTCGCAGTGACGCCTGCCCCTTTGTAATCATTTATCCTGAAGCGGTTGTGTATGGTCCGATTACACCTGCAGATGTCCATTTTCTGGTCGAGGAACACCTCTACAAAGGTCGGGTTGCAGCCGGGTTGCAAGCTCCACTCAAAGAGATGAGTGGTCGTATTGCCTGGATCTCTGCCCGTAAAGGTACCCTCCCAGCCGAACAACGCATTGTCCTTGAACGGGCTGGCGTCATTGATCCATACAGTATTGATGATTACCTGACCTATGATGGTTACTCTGCCCTGGGTCATGCTGTCACTGAAATGACTCCTCAACAAGTGATTGATGTCCTTAATAAATCAGGTCTCCGTGGGCGTGGTGGAGCGGGTTTTCCAACCGGTCTAAAGTGGAGTTTTGTTGCCAAAGCCAGGGGTGACCAAAAGTATGTGATCTGTAATGCAGATGAGAGCGAACCTGGCACATTCAAGGACCGCTTAATACTCGAAGGCGACCCTCATAGCATTGTGGAAGCCATGGCAATCGCCGGTTATGCAGTCGGTGCAACTGAAGGTATCATCTATGTACGAGGAGAATACTCACTTGCACAGGAACGCTTACGCGCTGCAATTCTGCAAGCCAAGGAAATGGGTTTACTGGGCAAGAATATTTTTGGAACTGATTTTGAGTTTGAATTACACATCCATTCAGGTGCAGGTGCGTATATCTGTGGAGAAGAAACTGCCCTGATTGAATCGATTGAAGGCAAACGGGGAGTTCCGCGAGCGCGTCCTCCCTTCCCAACAACCGCGGGTTTGTGGGGGAAGCCTACCCTTGTCAATAATGTTGAGACACTTGCCAACGTTCCGTCTATTCTTCGTCATGGCGCCGACTGGTTCCATTCGTTTGGTACCACCTCCAGTCCTGGCACAAAAGTTTACACGATTATGGGTAATGTCAATGTCACCGGGCTGATTGAAGTGCCAATGGGCATCACATTACGTGAAGTAATTACCATTTATGCCAAAGGAATGAAAGGTTTTTCAAATTTCAAACTGGCGCAAACTGGTGGTTCGAGCGGCTCAATCATTCCAGCCGCCCTGCAAGACACACCCATGGATTATGATTCATTCGCAAAAGCAGGTGTTGCCCTTGGTTCAGGCGCACTTCTGATTTGTGATGAAGAGACCTGCGTGGTCGACCTTGCACGAGTCCTGCTCAATTTCTTCCGGAAAGAATCCTGCGGGAAGTGCAATCCATGCCGCATCGGCAGCCAACGATTGTGGGAAATTCTGAACGCCATCAGTGAAGGCAAGGGAACACTGGCGGATCTGGACACAATGGCTCAAATTGCAGACAATCTTCCGAATTTGAGCAATTGCGGTTTAGGTCAGACGGCTGGCACGCCAATTAAGGATATCCTCAAGTATTTCCGTGCAGAAGTGGAAGCACATATCCGTCTGAATGTATGTCCTGCTGGTGTCTGTCCAATGCATGAGCGTTCATACTCATTCCAACCAGTTGAATTATAAAAATCACTTAGAGTGATTTAGGAGAATCGATGATTACTTTTACGATCAACGGAAAAACCATTCAGGCAGCTGACGGCAGCACAGTACTTCAGGCTGCACGAGAAGCAGGGATTGAGATCCCCACCCTGTGCGACCATCCTCACCTGACACCTTATGGCGGGTGTCGGTTGTGCCTGATTGAGGTTGAAGGCGCACGCACACTTCAAACCTCTTGTACTTTACCGGCTACCGAAAATATGGTGGTCCAAACAGATACCGACCGGGTAAAAGAGGCGCGGCGCTTCATCCTCACACTCATCTTCTCGGAACGCAACCACTTCTGCCCTTATTGCCAGGTTAGCGGCGGCGACTGCGAACTCCAAAACGCAGCCTACGATCTGGATATGACCCACTGGCAATTACCTCCCAACTGGACGCCATTTCCAGTCGATGCTTCCCACCCCTACTTAATTTTAGAGAACAATCGCTGCATCCTTTGCCGCCGCTGTGTACGTGCCTGTGGTGAACTGGTGGGTAATTACACGCTTGAAATCCAGGAACGTGGTTCGAGCAGTTTGCTTGTGGCAGATACAGGCTTACCTTTAGGCGAATCCTCCTGCATCTCCTGCGGCATGTGTGTTCAGGTCTGTCCGACAGGTGCAATCATCGACCGAACCAGTGCATATCAGGGACATGATGTTCAATTGGAGCATCACTTAAGTGTTTGCCTGGGGTGTTCCGTAGGCTGCAAAATTGATGTGATGACCCGTAATGACCGTATAACGCGGATTGATGGTGATTGGGATGGCAAAGTTAATGGCGGGTTAGTCTGCAAACAGGGTCGCTTTGA
>DFYN01000133.1:4016-7099 GCA_002383615.1 Anaerolineaceae bacterium UBA4081 | reverse complement strand
AAAAATCAAAAGCGAAATGGTAACCTCCATTGAAGAAGGTCAAACCACAGCCATGCCTGCAGCAATTGCTGACGAGATGAAGGAAGCTTTTGAAGCCCGATTAGACGAAATGGCAACATCCGATTGTGTTGTTGCGATTGGTGTAGATTTTTATAAAACCCACGAGGTTGCCGGATTTTTTGTCAAACGAAACCTCGCACATGGCACCAAGTTAATCGTCATCGATCCGGCTGAAAATGGTCTCGACTCTGTTGCCCACCTCACCTTGAAGCCCAAAATGGGTACAGATGTGGAAGTGTTCCATGCCCTGGCTGCAGCAGTAGTCAAACTTGGACTGGCAAAGAAAGACCTCAAACTGGACGCAGACCAAATTCTCAAGGATATGGCTGCGAAGACCGGTATTCCGGTTGACACCTACCTCGAAGCTGCAAAGATGATTGCAACTTCTTCCCAGCCGATGCTTGTATATGGCAAGGGAATTACAGCCCAAGCATCCAATACAGCACTCAAACATCTGTTGGAACTGGCAACTGTCACAGGCGCTGCGATGCTGAGCGTCAAAGGTGAAGCAAACAGCCTGGCAGCCTCTCAGTACCATTTAGATAAAGCCTTTTCAGTCAAAGGTTATCAGGCAGCATTCCTCGCCGTTGGAGATGATACCCCGTCTCAACACCTGGTCACAGCCGTGGAAAGCACGCCATTCCTCGTTGTCCAGGCTGCGTATACATCCAAATTAACTGCCATAGCTGACGTCATTTTGCCCGTTGAAATGTGGGCAGAAATTGAAGGACATTACCTCAATTTGGATGGTCACTTACAAGAAGCNNGACAAATTGGGCATCAAACTGGATGGCAATTGGAAAAAGCACCTGTACGAACGTCCTGCCGTAGTGGCATTAGTTGAGTAATTTACCTGTATTGCGAAGGAGATTGTCATGGCAAAACCTAAACTTGCATCAGATTGGCTTTGTGGCTGTGCAGGTTGCCACATGTCCCTGCTAGATATTGACGAACGCATAGCCCTAGTTGCAGAATTGGTTGACTTTCGGTCCACGCCAATAACGGACCTCAAGGAACCAGACGAGTCAGGGGTTGATGTGGGTATCCTCGAAGGCGGTGTCGCGAATTCAGCCAACGAAGAGGTTGCAAAGAAATTTCGAAAGCGTTCCAAATTATTGGTCGCTTTTGGTGACTGTGCAGTCTTTGGTGGTGTTCCGGCAATGCGAAATTTTTGCGGTATTGATGCTGCCCTTCAGCGTGCTTATGTAGACACTGAATCGACGGACTCTGAGGGAAAAATCCCATCAGATCCAGAATTGGCTACCTTCACAAAGGTTCGTGCGTTGCAGGAAGTTGTTCCGGTGGATTTCTTTATCCCGGGCTGCCCGCCTGATGCCGATACCATCTTCTATGTTCTTAGCGAGCTGGCACAGGGACGCAAGCCCAAGCTTGACGGCACCCTGCTCCACTGGCATTAATGGAGGCACGTATGACAACCCAAAAGATTACTATTGAACCTGTAACCCGCATTGAAGGTCATGCCAAAGTAACCATTCACCTGAAAGAGGATGGTACGGTNNGAATGGTCTTTGAAATGCCCCAGATCACACCACGTATCTGTGGCATTTGCCCGGTCAGCCATCACCTTGCAGCTGCCAAAGCTGGTGATGTAGTCTATGGCGCTCCTCCGCCGCGCCCGGCGTCACTGCTGCGCGAATTGATGCATATGGGGCAGATCATCCAGAGCCACGGTATGCACTTCTTTGAACTGGCTGGACCAGATTTATTGCTGGGGTTTGACGCCGACCCTGCCATTCGTAACGTGGTAGGACTTCTGCAGGCAGCCCCTGAACTCGCCTTAAAAGCAGTCAATCTTCGAAAATACGGTCAGAATATCATCTACCTTTTGGCTGGACGACGTATTCATCCCAACTTTGCGGTTCCCGGTGGTGTAAATAAAGCGCTAACCAAAGAAGCTCGTGCAGAAATGCTCGCCGGCGTAGATGAGTCCATCGCCACAATTCAAGCTGGTCTGGGCATCATCAAAGACTGGGTTGCAAAGAACATGGAAGACGTCATGAAATTTGCCGTATTCCCCACTGGTTATTTTGGTTTGGTTACACCCACAAACGGTTTGGAATTATACAATGGCAACATCCGATTGATTGATGCAGGTGGAAAGCAATTAGAACTGTTTGACCCGCAAAATTATTTAGACGTGATATCAGAGCATGTGGAAGATTGGTCTTACCTGAAATTCCCGTATTATAAGAAGATGGGATACCCGCAAGGTGTGTATCGTGTCGGTCCTTTGGGAAGGTTAAATATCGCCGACCACATTGATACACCCCTCGCTGATGCAGAATTTAAGCTGTACAGGGCTATCAATCAAGGTCGCCCGATAGAAAACACGTTGTACTACCACTATGCACGCCTGATCGAGACCCTTTTTGCTGCTGAACGTGTGCGCGTGCTGTTGGATGATCCTGACATCCTCAGCACAGATATCCTCAACACCCACCACAACTTCCAGGGTGTGGGTGTGGGGGTGATTGAAGCACCCCGAGGTACGCTAATCCACCACTATTGGGCAAATCCCTCCGGTCAATTGGAACGAGTTAACCTGATTGTCTCTACAGGACACAACAACTGGGCAATGAGTGAAGCTGTTGACAGCGTAGCAAAAACCTATATCACCGGTCCAGAGATCCACGAAGGATTGCTTAACCGCGTTGAGGCAGCCATCCGTGCTTATGACCCCTGCCTGTCATGCTCTACGCACGCAGTTGGTCAAATGCCAATGACGATTGACCTGGTTGATTCAATCGGTCAGGTTATCCAGACAGTTTCCCGCGATTAAGAGGTTTAGATAAATGGGCGGTGGTTGTTAGAATAACCCCGCCCATTATCTTGGATATTATGCCTGGTACGCTCATTATCGGTTATGGAAATCCTGATCGCCAGGACGACGGAGTCGCCTGGCATGTACTGGTTGGGACTGCTGACCGATTAGGAATTAGATCACCCAAAACTGTCGATGAAGGGTTTGAGTCATTTGAAACCGAACCTGCATTTATGTTTGT
>DFYN01000133.1:0-3975 GCA_002383615.1 Anaerolineaceae bacterium UBA4081 | reverse complement strand
CAAACTTTGATGGAATTAGCCCATACCCTATACCATCAAGATTTAGAAGCGCTGATCATCTCGGTGCGCGGTTACGAGTTCGGTTTCAATGTCGGTTTATCAAAACAGACACAGAACCTCGCCAATCAAGCAATTCAGCAAATCATCGATTGGCTTTCTTCGAAGTAATTATCGGATGATTTGTGACAATATGCCCCTACCCTTGGGAAACATTACACTTCATTAACCTGGTTGAGCGTGCAAGAATTAGACAGCAACGGTTGGGAGTCCACCATGAGTCCTCACACTGATATACAAAATATTCTTTTGAGCATTCCCTGGCTGATGGATCTGGAAGATAACCAGATATCTCAGTTAGCAGAGCTGGCAAGTATCCGCAGGTTACAACCGGGTGAAGAGTTATATGCTGAAGGAAGCCGGGAAGATTTCTTTTATATTTGCGTTGAAGGGCAATTGGCAGTTGAAATGCAGGTTCCCACCCGGGGCATCATTCGTATTTACACCGCTGAACCATTTGATATGGTTGGGTGGTCTGTCCTGACACCCGTTGTTCGCCAGAGGACCTCGGGAGCTCGTGCATTACTCCCTTCTAAACTCTTATCATTCGATGGAAATGCCCTCGCGCAGTTATGCGAAACCGACCATGATTTAGGGTTTGTGTTGATGCGTCGCCTGGCGAATACAGTTGCCAGCCGTTATCTAACCACGCGAATTCAGCTTTTAGAATTTATCATGGACTCTCCAATAATAGAGCACGGCACACCACCCACAAATTAAGTTATGGGCATAATGTAGATTCTATCCAAATATTTATACTTAATTTATCAGATTATTTTATAATAGATTGATGCACGAATTATCGGTGACAGAATCCATCCTTGAAATTTGCACGCGAAATGCCAGGCAATCGGGCGCATCTCGCGTGACCACTATCAACCTCACCATTGGACGCTTATCCTCCATTGTCGATGACTCTGTTCAATTCTATTGGGATATCATAAGTGAGGGGACGCTTTGTGCAGGTGCCTTGCTTGTCTTTAAACGCCTGCCGGCTAAGATGCGTTGCAACGATTGCGGGACTGAATATCGTTTTGACAGCGACCTCATTCCTTGCCCAAGTTGCCAGAGCATGAATGCCTGCATTTTGGGCGGTGATGAATTTCAGGTTGAAAGTATTGAAATCGAAACAAATGAGGATATACCATGACCCCTACTCGTTTACCTATTGTTGAGAAAATCCTGGGCGCTAACGACCAAATGGCTGACCTTAATCGACAGTACTTACGTGAAAAACACATCTTCACGNNCTTTCTCCTGAAATCAAAATCGGCGTCATCGAAGGTGATACCGCACCGGTCACGATTGATGCGGACAAAATCAGTGCTGCTGGTATGCCAGCCATCCAAATTAATACTGGTGGAGATTGCCATTTGGACGCACCTATGGTGGCTGAAGCGCTAAAGGTATTTCCACTGGACGGCATTGATTTACTACTCATTGAAAATGTTGGCAACCTTGTATGCCCGGCATCCTTTGACCTGGGTCAAGACGCCAATATTCTGATTTCCAGCGTTCCTGAGGGCGATGACAAACCCTATAAATATCCTGCTATGTATCGCGGACTGCAAGCGCTGGTGCTCAATAAAATCGACCTGCTTCCGTATGTGCCCTTCAAGATTGATTACTTCAATGCAGGTGTACTGGCATTAAATCCTGGCATCCAACGCTTTGATGTATCATGCCAAACTGGTGAAGGTATTGAGCAATGGGCAGCCTGGTTACGTTCACAGGTCTCGTCAGCCAGAAATGCTGGATAACTCTTGATTTTAGGACTGAGCATCCAGATAAGTGGTATTGTCCAGGGTGTTGGGTTTCGCCCGTTTATTTATGGATTGGCGATACGGCATCACCTGACGGGATGGGTCCGCAACACGTCTGGGGGCGTCGAAATTGAAGTTTTTGGCGATAAGGATGAAGTAACAGCGTTCTTAGCCAATATTCGCGTAGAATTGCCACCCCTGGCGCGAATTGATGCGTTGAGCAGCCAGACCATCCCATTAGTCAGCTACCCTGATTTCCAAATCATAAACAGTCAATCCATTAGCGGCTCATTTATCCCTGTCTCACCAGACATGTCCATTTGTCCGGATTGCCAGAACGAGTTATTCGACCCCGATAACAGGCGATATCGCTACCCTTTCATCAATTGCACCAACTGCGGTCCCCGTTACACCATCATAAAGGACATCCCCTATGATCGCCCCTTCACAACTATGGCGGGCTTTGAGCTCTGTCCAGACTGCAAAGCGGAATATGACAACCCATTGAATCGGCGATTCCACGCCCAACCCGTCGCTTGCTCAGTGTGTGGACCACAAATTGCCTGGAAAACAAACCAACAAGGTGCGGTATCCATGGGTGGTGAAGATGCCTTATTGGCTGCCAGGCAGGCACTCGTTGAAGGGAAAATCATTGCGGTAAAGGGTCTGGGTGGATATCACCTGGCGTGTGATGCAACTAACTCAGCAACTGTCGACTTATTGCATCAACGAAAGCGTCGCAGCCGTAAAGCATTTGCAATCATGGCGTTTGATATGGACACCGTTAGACGTCATTGCGAAGTATCTGCTGACGATGAAGTGCTCCTGACTTCACCACAACGACCAATTGTCCTTACCGAGCGAAGGAAAGATTCGTCGATAGCCCTCGATGTAGCGCCTGGGCAGTCTACGCTCGGCATGATGCTGCCCTATACCCCCTTGCACCTTTTACTCTTGGAACCTGCTCCCGGATTCCCGGATGCACTTGTAATGACCAGCGGAAACACAAGCGAAGAACCAATCGCTTATGATGACCTCGATGCCTTTGAAAGACTTGCAAATATTGCAGATGGCTTCCTGTATCATAACCGACCGATTCATACCCGTGTTGATGATTCTGTCATCCGCACATTTCAAGGGAAGGCATATCCCATTCGCCGCTCACGAGGTTATGCCCCTGATCCTTTACCCCTTCCTTTTGACGCTCTCCCCCTCCTTGCAACAGGCGGTGAACTTAAGAATACCTTTTGCCTGACGAGGGATAAGTACGCTTTTATCAGCCATCACATTGGCGACATGGAAAATTACGAAACCATGACATCCTTTGAAGAAGGCATCCGACACTTTGAGCGACTATTTCGCATCAAGCCACAGGCAATTGCTTGCGACATGCACCCAAATTATCTCGCCAGCCGATATGCTCGGGCGTTATCCCAATCAGACTCACTTCCCCTGGTAGAAGTCCAACATCATCATGCTCATTTGGCAGCTTGTTTGGTAGATAATGGCTGGACCAGCGAGGACCCCATCATAGGTCTTTGCATGGATGGCACCGGGTACGGTACGGATGGCGCAATATGGGGTGGTGAGATTCTCATTGGTGGCTATGCGCAGTTTGAAAGATTCGCCCACCTTGCTTATGTGCCCCTTCCGGGTGGCGATGCTGCCATTCGCAAACCAGCCCGTACTGCCCTTGCAAATTTATACACCGCTGGAATAGAGTGGAATCCGGATTTCCTGCCTGTCCACGCTCTGTGCGAACAGGAACGTACAGCCATCTATTCTCAATTGACACATGCCATCAACTCCCCCCAAACATCCAGCCTTGGACGGCTATTTGATGCAGTATCTTCCTTCTTAGGCGTTTGCCATTCATCCAGCTATGAAGGCGAAGCTGCCATTAGTCTTGAAGCAATGGTTGATCCAGATGAAAACGGTTATTATCCCTTCCCATTGGTTGATGGTATGATTCATATTCAACCATTCTGGCAGACCCTTGTGGCGGACCAACAATCTGGTATATCAATCAAAAAATGTGCAGCGCGATTTCATAATGGCTTGGCGAGGATGATGCTGGAAACCTGCCAAACCATCCGCCTAAACAGGGGTATTCAGCATGTAGGTCTGTCGGGTGGTGTGTGGCAAAACATGACTT
>DFYN01000014.1:16310-17333 GCA_002383615.1 Anaerolineaceae bacterium UBA4081 | reverse complement strand
CAAAACAAGTGTTTTCATTTATTCACCTCCAAGGCACAATGGCATATATGAGTATAGCACTTTCACTTATTCAAGAATCACAAAGTGTTCCTTGTTCAGAACAATTGGATCAAGCTCGCCAAAAACCACGCCAGCGGGGTCGCACATCTTCAGAGGTAATGAAAGCAGTTGGATCGTTCTCCAACACTACCGTTTCAACCGCATTGACGGTTTTCCGTTGAACGCTGATATGCAGCACCGTGACTGTTCCATCCTTACCGCGTCCAGCAATCTCAGTAACCGCATAACCCGAGGCACGCAGCGCATCTGCGATGGCTGCGCCTCGAGTCGAGCTGATGATGGTTAATAATGTATGTCCAATCGCCAGGCGTTCTTCAATCAACATTCCAACAACATTACCCGTCGCAAAGCCAGCTGCATAGCCAAGCACACTGAGCGGTTTCAAGGCGCCTGTCAGTACCTGTCCAATGGCAATGATAAAGACCATTGATTGTCCGAAGCCCAGCACCCAAGCCAGGGTTTTCTTACCGCGCACCACAAAAAGGACGCGCAAGGTATCCAAGGACATATCGACCACGCGCAACGTAAAAATGCCAAGTGCAATCAACCAGGCTGTCGGGTCCAATAACCAATCCATGCCTTACTCCTTTTGCTGGCTCAATCCTGCTCCATCACAGGCAAGTAGAATTGAGTCAGGTATTCCTTAACCATGCGGCGGGTTGAGAATACCGGCGCCAGCGTCCGGATGCACTCTCGTACCCGTCCCAGCCAGCCAACCGGCATACCGTCCACAGTTCGTTGTTGATAGTATAACGGGATGATTTCATCTTGCAAAGTCTCAAAAAGGCTGGCAGCGTCAATCGCATCCTGTTCGTGGGTATCGCTATACTCGCGGTCTTCGCCAATTGCCCAGCCATTCTTGCCGTTGTAGCCTTCCCGCCACCAACCATCCAGGATTGAGAAGTTAAGGACCCCGTTCGCAGCCGCCTTCATGCCGCTAGTCCCAGAGGCTTCATTCGGGCG